>CAZKZE010000008.1:0-2669 GCA_964557165.1 uncultured Woeseiaceae bacterium | reverse complement strand
TTCGAGGACGACGACGAAGCGGCTGACGTCTGGCTCAAGGAAATGAAGATCGACTCGTCGCGCTTTGGGCGCCTCGGAGCAAAAGACAATTTCTGGGCGATGGGCGATACGGGTCCTTGCGGCCCTTGCAGCGAGATCTTCTTCGACCACGGTGAGGATGTCCCGGGTGGTCCGCCAGGTTCACCCGATGAAGACGGCGACCGCTACGTCGAAATCTGGAATCTTGTCTTCATGCAGTTCGATCGGTCAGCCGATGGGACGATGACTCCGTTGCCGAAGCCCTCAGTCGATACCGGCATGGGTCTCGAGCGCATTGCGGCTGTCATGCAGCACGTGCACAGCAACTACCAGATTGACTTGTTCGCCAACCTGATCCAGGCAACGGCCGATGCGCTCGGCGTCGACAATGACGGCTCGAGTTCGCTAAACGTGATTGCGGATCACATTCGTGCATGTTCGTTCCTGGTCGTCGATGGCGTATTACCGGGTAACGAGGGCAGGGGCTACGTATTACGCCGTATCGTTCGTCGCGCAATTCGGCATGGCAAGAAGCTCGGGACTCACGACCTGTTCTTCCACAAACTCGTCGCGCCGCTGGTCAAGGAAATGGGCGATGCCTATCCCGAACTGGCGAAAGCACAGGCGCACGTCGAGAAAGTGCTGAAGAAGGAAGAGACACGCTTCGCCGAGACGCTTGATCAAGGTATGGAAATTCTCGAGACAGCGATCGCGGACCTCGACGGCAAGCAGTTGCCCGGTGATGTCGTGTTCAAGCTCTACGATACCTATGGCTTCCCGGTCGACCTGACAGCAGACATCGCCCGTGAGCGCGAAATGTCCATCGATGAAAAGGGCTTCGAGGCGGCAATGGAGGTGCAGCGTGAACGTGCACGCGCGTCCAGCAAGTTCGGCGTCGCAGATGGCGACGAGCTCAAGGTCGACGCCTGCACGGAATTTCTTGGTTACGACGGCACGGAAGCTTCATGCGAAGTCGTTGCCCTTTTCAAGGATGGTTCCACCGTCGAACAGCTGGATGACGGCGACGAAGGCGCCGTCGTGCTGGCATCGACACCGTTCTACGCGGAGTCTGGCGGCCAGATTGGTGACACCGGAATACTGGTCGACGACGGCAAGCTGTTCCGCGTCGACGACACGCAGAAGAGTGGCGACGCCAATGTGCACTTCGGCTCTATGGAGCAAGGCACATTGAAGGTAGGTGACGCGCTGGAGGCTGTTGTCGATGCCGACCGCCGCCAGGCCATTCGCCTGAATCACACGGCCACGCACCTCATGCACGCGGCGCTCAGGCAGGTCCTGGGCGATCACGTGACACAGAAGGGTTCGCTGGTTGCCCCCGACAGACTGCGTTTCGATTTCTCGCATTACGAGGGCGTAACGCCAGATCAGCTTCAGGAAATCGAAGATCTCGTGAATGCGGAGATTCGCAAGAACGTTGCTGCGGACACCGACATGATGACCTACGACGATGCCATCGAGTCCGGTGCCATGGCGCTGTTCGGTGAGAAGTACGGCGACAAGGTTCGCGTATTGCGACTGGGCGATTTCTCGGTCGAACTCTGCGGCGGCACGCACGTCGAGCGGACCGGCGATATCGGCGTGTTCAAGGTCACGCACGAGGGTGGTGTTGCTTCGGGCGTTCGTCGCATCGAGGCCGTAACGGGCGCCGGGGCGATGGCCTGGATTGACGCGAATCAGAAGACGCTGAACGAGCTATCCGGATTGTTGCGCAGCACGCCGGAGCAGGCGGCAGCCAAGGTCGAACAGCTCCTGAGCCAGAACAAGGAGCTGGAGAAGAAGCTGGCGACCGCGAAGCACGTGTTAATTACTGGCGAGCGGTCGGGTGACGAAGATAATGTGCGGGAAATCGCCGGTATCAAGGTCCTCGTGTCTCGCGTGGACGGTATCGACGCCAAATCGATGCGTGACGCGGTCGATCGTGCCAAGGACAAGTTGCAGAATGCCATCGTCGTATTTGCCTCGGTCGAAGATGGCAAGGTCCGCCTTGCGGCCGGTGTGACCAAGAACAACACCGGCAAGATAAAAGCCGGCGACCTGATCAAGCCCATCGCAGAGCAAGTTGGCGGTAAGGGCGGGGGCCGTCCGGACTTCGCCCAGGCGGGTGGAAATGACCCATCGAAGCTCGATTCCGCCCTCGAATCGGTCCCTGACTGGGTAGCTGAACAACTCTCCTGAGCGATTGCTCCAATTTCCCCGGAGCGCCGCTGACCCGTAAATGGGCATCCAGCGCCAAAATCGGCTAGTATTACAACAGTTTAAGGAAGTTCGACGCGTACAAAGAACGGGGCTTAGAGCCCCGCCAGGCAGGAGTAGGAAGCTATGCTGATTCTGACGCGACGCGCTGGAGAGACGGTTATGATCGGGAGCGATATCACGATCACCGTCCTGGGGGTCAAGGGAAATCAGGTCCGTATAGGGATCAACGCACCTAAAGACGTCGCAGTGCACCGGGAAGAAATCTACGAGCGAATTCAGAGCGAAAAGGCCGCGGACGGGAGTCCCGATTCCGACTAGTCCCTCTGGATGCGAAAACCGCTTTACCGAGCGTTTCTCTGACAGTAGTATGCGCCCCTCGACGGAGAGATGGCTGAGTGGTCGAAAGCGCTCCCCTGCTAAGGGAGTAAGGGCTA
>CAZKZE010000007.1:0-58705 GCA_964557165.1 uncultured Woeseiaceae bacterium | reverse complement strand
AAATTCCCCATCGACAGTTTTTCCGCCGCCTGGCGCAGTGTGGCCTTCTTGTTGATCACGACGAGGTTGGTTTCCATGATCTGGTCGACAGTCGCCCGGGCAGAGATCGCGAGTTTATCGTCGAGCAGGTAGAGCTTGAAGAGATCCGATGAGGACACGATGCCGACGAGGCGATCGCCTTCGACGACGGGCAGGTGGTTGATGACATTACTATCGAGCATGCGCCGCGCTTCAGCCGCACTACTCTGCGGGCTGATGGTGGCCGGATCAGGCGTCATGATCTGTTCGATAGCAATATCGCGCATCGGCCCTCCTGTTTCGGTTATCCGAAACTATGAAACGATTGCATCGCCACAATCTAGTCGTGACTATACGTACTCTCACGCTAACGAGACTGACGATGCAGGACCTACCCCATCTCTACACCGTAAGTGCAATCGCTAAACCCGACGTGAACGTCAGGCTGGCCGCGGCAGGCCTGCCAGACCTCGAAACGGCCGGTCCACCTGAATTCGGCGGCCCGGGAGATGTCTGGTCTCCTGAAACCCTGCTCGTCGGCGCGGTCGCCGACTGCTTCATCCTGTCATTCAGGGCCATCGCGCGCACCGCGCGCCTGGAATGGACCGACCTGGAATGTACCGCTGAGGGCACGCTGGACAAGATCGGCAAATTCAATCAGTTCACGGGATTCACAGTGAAAGCGAAGCTCACCGTTCCCCCGGAGACGAACCGGGCGAAAGCCGAGACGATTCTCGAGAAGGCTGAGAAATACTGCCTGATTACGAACTCAATGAAGGCTCAGTCGCATCTCGAGGCGGAGGTCCTGACTGGTTAGAAGGACTGCCTGACCCCGCGCACCCAGGTCGAATCGATGTTGCGATCATCGGCCAGCGTCATGAGCGCAAACAGCTTCTCTTCTATTGTTGATGCGACCGCTGTACGGCGGGCCGTAAGACTCGACCCTGCAAAATCGAGCACGACGAAATCCGCTTCCTTTCCCTTCTCGAAATTGCCGATCTTGTCGTCGAGGTACAGGGCCTCTGCCGCCCCGAGTGTTGCGAGGTACAGCGCACGCATCGCGTGCAGTGGCTGGTCCTGCAGGTGCAGCACCTTGTAGGCCTCGCTGGCCGTATTCAGCAGCGACAGGCTGGTTCCGCCACCAACATCGGTACCCAGTCCACAACGAATTCCGGCCGAACGTATGGCAGCCAGGTCGAACAGACCGCTACCCAGGAACAGGTTTGATGTCGGGCAGAATGCCGCGGCCCCGCCTTTGCTCGCCATCAGGCTGCGATCTTCGTCGTCCATGTGCAGGCAATGCGCAAATACTGAGCGTTCACGCAGCAGCTCGAACTCATCGTACACATCCATGTAGCTGCGACTTTCGGGAAATAGCCTGGCGATCTCCTCGACTTCGTCCATATTCTCGGCGAGGTGAGTGTGTATCCAGACGTCCGGAAACTCCCGAGCCAGCTTGCCCGCCGCAGTCAGTTGTTCCGGCGATGAAGTCAGTGCAAAGCGCGGCGTGATCGCGTAGCCAAGCCTGCCTTTGCCATGCCAGCGTTCGATGAGCGCCTTGCTCTCCGCATAGCCGGATTGCGGATCATCGCGCAACGCCTCGGGACAGTTGCTGTCCATGAGCACCTTGCCCGCAATCAGTCGCATGTCCCGCGCTTCTGCAGCATTGAAGATAGCGTCGGCCGAATGCGGGTGCACGGTCCCGAATACCAGGGCCGTCGTCGTGCCATTACGTAGCAACTCGTCGACAAACGCACCAGCAACTTCGCGTGCGTGATCCTGATCCGCGAATCTCTCCTCCGCGGGATACGCGTACTGATTCAGCCAGTCGAGCAACTGCGCACCGAACGAACCGATGATGTCGAGTTGCGGAAAGTGCACGTGGCAATCGATGAAGCCGGGGACGATGAGCTTGCCGCGGTAGTCGGTGACCTTTGTGCTCTCCGGCAGTTCGGCCAGGAGTGGCTCCGCGTCACCCGCCGCGACAACATTCCCGTTGTCGACTACCAGCGCGCCGTCATCAAAATACTCGAAGGTGTCGGGCTGCGGCTCCTCCCCTGGATCCGCCAGGCAATGCAGAATGGAAGCGCGCAGCGCCTCCACTACACGGCTTCCAGCATGACGACGATGTCAAGCATGTGCTGCTCGCAGTTGGACTCCTCGCCACCGCGGTCAACAACCAGGAACTCCTGGCCCGCGTCGGAAGCGATCAACGGCATATGCCAGGTGCCACGATGATAGTTAATTCCTTGCCGGCCGTTCGTCACGAACGCGCGTAATTGTGACGCGTCGACGCTTTCTCCCGGCGGTGCAACGACGACGACCATGCGGCTGCGCGTGAGGGGTACAAACGCCTGGCTACCAAGCGGATGCCGTTCGACCATGTCGACACGCAGTGGCAACGACGTCGGCGTGCGGCAGCGCGCCACGCTTATCGCCACGTCACCATCGTCGAGGTCGATGTCGCACAGATCATCGAAGCGTTCAAATCGCGCCTCGTTCATCGCATTGCTCTTGTCCAACGAGGCTTCGATAACATCGCCATAGGGCGCAAACCGCTCACTGGTAAGCGGCTCGGGCCGTAGCGAAATGTCTGCGGTATCAGCCATGAACCTGGCCGAATAGCCGAATTCGACTGACGCCACCGTCGGGATAGATGGACATGCGGACGTGACTGACGGGACCGATATCGTTGAGTGCATCGTCAAAATAGTGCTGTTGGTCCATCTTCAGCTTCGCCTGGGGCATCAGCACCTGCCATTTGGACGACTCATCGCCGGCATCATCATCGCTATCGAACAGCGCTGCTTCCAGCGATACCCGGTCCGGGTAGTTGCCTTTGAAGTGCGCCGTATCGATTTCCGCGCGCTCGATGACACCCGGTTGGCCCAGTGCGATGATGACCCAGTCGTTGCCAGGCCCGCGACGCCGCGCAGTCTCCCAGCCGTCACCCATAGTCACGCCGCGACCAGGCGCCGTGAGGTTGTGCATGCTGCCATAGTGCTCGTCGCTGCAGGCGAGAGGCCGGCCGCCGTGCTCGACCGCGGCCAGGTCGACATAACCATCGACGTCGGTGAAGTCCGCTTTGACTTCGCCGAAAATGCGCAGGCGCGCGATGCCGCCATCTGGATAGATGTGCAAGCGCACATGCGTGAAGATCGTGTCATTGCGCACATCGAGATAGTGGTGCGCGTTGCCCGCGAGCTCCGTCTTCGGGAGCACTTCTACCCAGCCGTCCTCCGGCGACTCCTCGCTACTGACACAAGCCTCTATCGATACATGCGGCGGGTAATTGCCAGTAAAGAAACTCGTGTCGACATCGAAGCCATGGACGAGACCCGGCACACCCAGTCGAATCACACAATGGTCATGCCCGGGTTTGCGTTTGCGGCGACTTTCCCAGCCATCCATCCATTTGCCATGGTCGTCATACTTGTCCTCGACGAACACGGGATCGTCCGGATCGATCAGGCGCTCCTTCGCAGCGAAGAAATCGTCGGTTGCATAGACCACGCGCGTACCGAGACGGGGCTGCTCGAGCCGAACCCATTTTTGCGCCTTGTGCGTCATGCCTCTTTCTCCAGCGCATTCAGCCGCAGGCGCGCGATCTTGTGAATCTCGGCCAGCGCGGTTTCAAATTCGACCGTCTCATCGTTCTTGAGCCGCTTGCTGAAAACCTCGAGTATCTCCCCACAACTACTACCGCGCACAGCCATCACAAACGGAAAACCGAACTTCTTCTTGTAAGACTCGTTCAATGCCTGGAAGCGCTCATACTCGAGCCTGGTGCACTTGTGGAGACCGGCACTCGTCTGCTCTTCAGTCGATTCGGCCGTGAGTTCGCCGGCAATCTGAGCCTTGCCCGCCAAATCGGGGTGCGCGCGAATCAATGTCATTTGCTTCTCGGTAACTGCGTTGTCGACGCAGTCCGCCATAACCTCTGCAAGTCGGTTCACGTCGGTAATATCCGCCGCAATCGATGCAACGCCTTCGGCAACCCACGACGAATGCTCATAGATGCCAGCGTAGCGGGCAATGAATTCCTGCTCGTTCATAAACCCATCTCCTCTGCTGGGTATTGCGCGCGCCAATGATTGGCGATATCGAGGCGTGTGACGACCCACACGTTGTCCTTACCCGAGACGTACTTGAGAAACTTGCGTACCGCTGCAGCGCGGCCGGGGCGACCAGCCAACCTGCAGTGCAGGCCAACAGACATCATACGCCCACCTTCTGCATGCAGCGTCTTGAACGTGTCCTTGAGATATCGATAGAACTGTTTGCCCGAATTGAATCCCTGCGCCATTGCGAAGCGCATATCGTTGGCATCGAGCGTGTAGGGAACCATGAGTTGCGGCTGGCCGCAGGAACGATCCCAGTACGGAACGTCGTCCGCGTAAGAATCGGCGTTGTAAATAAAGCCGCCGTCTTCGGCCACGAGTCGGTGACTGTTTGGGCTGCAGCGCCCGAGGTACCAGCCGGTCGGCCGCGCACCCGTGACCTGTTCATGGATCTCGATCGCCCTGGCCATGTGCGCGCGCTCGGTAGCCTCGTCGACGTGCTGGTAGTCCACCCAACGATATCCATGGCTCGCGATTTCCCAGCCGGCGTCCTGCATGGCCGCAACGGCGTCCGGGTTTCTCGCCAGGGCCATCGCGACGCCGAAAACCGTGACCGGCATGCCGAATTCCGTGAACAGGCGATGCAGCCGCCAGAACCCGGCGCGCGAACCGTATTCGTAGATCGACTCCATGTTCATGTGACGCGCACCTTCAATCGCCTGGGCACCGACGATCTCGGAAAGGAATGCTTCGGATGCGGAATCACCGTGCAAGACGCAATTCTCCGCCCCCTCTTCAAAATTGATGACGAACTGCACCGCAGTTCGCGCACCGCCCGGCCAGTTCGCCTCGGGAGGTCGCTGTCCGTACCCGCGCATGTCTCTCGGGTAGTCCGTCATGGCCTACCCCGCAGGCCCTGGTACCAGGCATCGAGAATCTGCCGTTCCTCATCTGTCATTGCGGTCAGGTTGCCGATTGGCATGACGCGGGTCACGACCGTCTGTTGATGAATCCGGTCGGCCTCGGCCACGATCTGTTCGTCGGTGTCGAATTTGACCCCGAGCGGTGCGGCCGGGAAAGCCGGGTGCACAGGTGCGGCTGAGTGACAACTTGTGCAGCGCGCATTGATCACATTACGTACCTGGTCGAAAGACACTGCTGCGGCGGCGCCTTGCTGGGGGCGCGGCATAATGGCCAGCGCAATAACAGCGAGGATAACGATGGCGATTGCGGCGGGAATAAATGACGCGCTGCCGCTGTGACGCGCGACGAAGTAGACACGAATGAGCGCTCCGGCGAGCGCTATGCCGATCAGGATCAGCCAGTTGTACTCATGACCGTAAGCCATCGCGTAGTGATTGCTCGTCATCACGAACAGCACCGGTAGCGTGAAGTACGTGTTGTGCACCGAGCGCTGCTTGGCTCGCAGCCCGGGTTCCGGATCCGGGTCTGCGCCGGCCGCAGCCGCTGCCACCATCTTCCGCTGGCCCGGGATGATCACGAAAAACACGTTCGCGACCATGATCGTTCCGAGAACTACGCCGAAGTGAATGTACGCGCCACGTCCACCGAACAGCTCGCACAGTCCCCACGCAAGGACGCTGGTCAGGGCAAACAGGACGACCGCAAAGATTCGCGAATCTCGGGCCAGCGGCGACTTGCACATCAGGTCGTAGACAAACCACCCGCCGACGATAAACGCGATCGCCGTAGCGACAGCAGTCGGCGCCGAAAGATCGGCAACCGCCGGATCGATCAGGTAGACATTCGCGCCGTACCAGTAGACAAGCGCCGTCAGGAAAATACCGGACAGCCAGGTCGTGTACGCCTCCCACTTGAACCAGTGCAGGCGCTCGGGAATTTCGGCGGGAGAAACCTTGTATTTCTGCGCGTGATAAAAGCCGCCGCCATGCACGGACCAGACTTCGCCGCCCACGCCTTTCTCGTCATCGGCCGGATCCTTGGGCGCCTCGAGATGCCCGTCAAGCCAGATGAAGTAGAACGATGCGCCGATCCAGGCGACACCGGTGATGACGTGCAGCCAGCGCACGAGCAGGTTTAGCCAGTCGAGAATATAGCTTTCCATGCTAGGTCCTGTTGCCGCCGATCGGGTGAACGTTTTCCGGGTACTCCGGCACATTCACGTCCGCAGCGAGCTCCCTGAGTCTCAATACTTCGGCGGCCACTGCTACCGCAATTTCCGCCGGCTTCTTGCCGCTGATCCCGTCGACACCGATCGGGCAGACCAGCCTGTCTATCGTTCCCTGTGCCAGACCCTGCTGGCGATAGCGCTTCTCGAAACGGCGGCGCTTCGACACTGAGCCGATCAACCCGCAGTAACGCTCGTCTCCCCGCCGCAGAATGCGGTCGCAGATATCGAAATCCATCGAGTGGCTATGTGTCATCACGAGGTAGTAGCTTCCCGGCGGCATTGCAGCAACTTCGAGCGCCGGCTCCGGCGATTCAATCGCACGCACATTGCCGGGCACGTCGCGGAACATGTTACGGCGACAGTCGATCCAGCGAATGTTGCAGTCGAGTCCCGACAAGGCGCGAACCACCGCCGATCCCACATGCCCGGCACCGAATACGGCAATGTTCAGGTCCGGCATGACCACAGGTTCGTAAAACTCCTGGACCTGGCGGCACGCATCCGGCTTGTCACCGTCCAGTATGTCGCGGGCAACCGCCACCATGCGCTTATCGATCTCATCGTCCCCGAATACGCTGTCAGTCGTCACAACAAACTTGACCGGGGCCGTGCGGGAAATTCGTGTGACGACCATCGCCGGTTGCCGCTGTCCATAGAGCGCGCGAAGGTCGCGCAGCCAGGAAGGCATGCCTGACGACAGGGGTTCGAACAGGATCTCCACCACACCGCCACAGCATTGGCCCATCGACGATCCCAGTGGGAAGCTACGCAGGGAATTGCGGTCGTCATCCAGGAGTCCCGCGGCGATGCGCGTGCTCTGGTACTCGAGTTGCCCCCCGCCGATCGTGCCGATCGTCTCGGTCGCCGTAACGATCATCTTTGCGCCGATTTCGCGAGGAGCAGAACCACGTATTCCCGCGACTGTCACGAGAACGGCAGGCTCGCCCGCGGCGGCCAGGTCACTGAGTTCCTCGATCCATTCATTCACCGGACACACCTCGCAGTGCAAGCAGGATCGATTCCGGCGTCGCAGGCGCCTGGAGCGCAGGTGACGAAGTGTCGTTATCCGCGATCGCATCACGTATCGCGAGAAACGCTGACAATGCGAGCATCAACGGCGGTTCACCGACAGCCTTGGAGCGGTAGATCGTCTTCTCGCGGTTGGCCATGTTCTCGGTCAGTTCCGTGCGGAAATCCGGCGCCATGTCCGAACAGGTCGGGATCTTGTACGTCGACGGAGCATGCGTGCCGAGCGCGCCCTTGTCATCCCACCACAGTTCCTCCGACGTCAACCAGCCGACGCCCTGGATATAGCCGCCCTCAACCTGCCCGAGGTCGATCGCCGGGTTCAGCGAATCGCCGCAATCGTGCAGGATATCCGTGCGCAACACCCGATTCTCGCCGGTCAGGGTGTCAACGACAACTTCCGTCACCGCGGCCCCGTACGCGTAGTAATAGAACGGCCTGCCCGTGAATGTCTCGCGATCGTAGTGGATCTTGGGCGTACGATAGAAACCGGTTGCAGACAGGGATATGCGATTGAGCCACGCAAGCTGTGTCAGCTCTGAGAACTCCAGGATGCGATCGGCGACGTAGACCTTGCCACCGCCAAAATCGATCTCGGCTTCAGATACGCCATACTCGTTCGCGGCAAACGCGGTGAGTCGTTTGCGAATTTTGGCCGACGCTTTCTGCGCGGCCTTGCCGTTCATATCGGAGCCACTCGATGCCGCCGTTGCCGACGCGTTCGGGACCTTGCTCGTATCGGCCGCCGTGGTCCGTATTTTCTCAATGCCTATGCCGAGTTCATCAGCGACTACCTGCGCGACCTTGGTATACAGGCCCTGTCCCATCTCGGTACCACCGTGATTCAACTGCACGGTGCCATCCTTGTAGATGTGCACAAGGGCGCCAGCCTGGTTCAGGATCGTGGAGGTAAACGATATGCCGAACTTGACCGGTGTGATCGCGATGCCACGCTTGAGCACCTCGCTGCCCGCATTGAAGTCGCGAATTTCGGCGCGCCGTTGTTCGTAGTCGCTGCTCGCCAGCAGTGAGGCAAACAATTCATGAATGACATTGTCCTCGATGACCTGCTGGTAATGCGTGACGTTGCGTTCGTCCTTGCCATAGAAATTACGGCGACGAATGTCGAGCGGGTCTTTGCCCAGCGCACGCGCAACGTCGTCCACGACGTGTTCGATCGCAAACATCCCTTGCGGGCCACCGAACCCTCGAAACGCAGTATTGGAAACCGTGTTGGTCTTACAGCGGTGCGAGAGAATGCGGACGTTCTCGAGAAAGTACGCGTTGTCGCAATGGAACATCGCGCGATCGTTCACCGGCCCCGAGAGATCGGCTGACATACCGCAACGCGACGCAAACTCGAAATCGACGGCGAGTATACGACCCGTATCGTCGAAGCCTACATCGTAGTCGATGACGAAATCGTGCCGTTTGCCGGTCATGATCATGTCGTCGTCGCGATCGAGACGCAGCTTGCACGGTCGGCCCGTCTTGTCCGCAGCCACCGCGGCAACGCAGCCGATCAGCGCCGCCTGGCTTTCCTTGCCACCAAACGCGCCACCCATGCGCCTGCAGATCACGACAATATCTTTCGCCTCTCGCTGCGTCGCATGGGCGATGATCGATTGCACTTCGTCAGGATGTTGCGTCGAGCTGTAAACGAGGATGCCGCCGTCTTCCTGCGGAATAGCCATCGCGATATGGCCTTCGAGGTAGAACTGATCCTGCCCGCCGAGCGCGACGCGACGCTGCAAGCGACGTGGGGAGTCTGCGAGCGCGGTATCGGGATCGCCACGAACCAGCGTCTCGCTGGGCAAGACGAAGGACTTCTTCTCGACGGCGGTTAGCGGATCGAGGATGGCATCCAGTTCGTCATATTCGACAACGGCTTGCCGCGCTGCCTTACGGGCTTCGTCCACACTGGTCGCCGCAACGGCGAACAGCGGCTGCCCGATGTACTGCACGAGGCCATCGGCAAACAACGGGTCGTCCTTGACGATCGAGCCATAGTTGTTCTCACCGATGATGTCTGCCGCTGTGCAGGTATCGACAACACCGTCGGAGGCGAGCACGGGCGCCAGATCGACATTCCCGACTCTTGCGTGCGCGACCGAACTCATCCCGATCGCGACGTGCAACAGCCCCTGCGGCTCTGGCAGGTCGTCGGTATACGCGGCCCGGCCCGAGACGTGCAGATGCGCGCTGTCGTGCGGCAGCGCTTTGCCGACAGCTCTAGCGACCATAGGTGTACACCGTCTCATCAAGTTCGCCGCGGGTCTCGAGCCAGAATCGCCGCAGCAGGTTCTGCACGGCAACCAGGCGAATATCCGCGGAGGCACGCATATCGCTGATCGGGGTGAAGTCTTCTGCCAATGCCACGCAGGCTGCGTCGATGGTCGTCTCGGACCACGCCGAACCGTTTATTGCCGCCTCGCAGTTGCTCGCCCGCCTGATTGTCGCGGCGACGCCGCCGCAGGCCATGCGGAAGTCCGCGACCGTGTCGCCATCGAGTTCCAGGCTATACGCCGTGCATACGGCCGAGATATCCTGGTCAAAACGTTTCGACCATTTCTGGCTGGAGACGAGCACCCCATCCTGAGCCAGGGGGACGCGAATGCGGGCCACGAACTCGCCAGGTTGAAGATCGTTAACCTGGTAGTCATGGTAGAAATCGTCGAGCGCCAGTTCACGCTCGCTATCGCCCTGCCGCAACACGAGGCTGGCACCGAGCACCATGAGTGCAGGCATGGAATCGCCGATCGGCGAGCCGTTCGCGATATTGCCGCCAAGCGTGCCCGCATTGCGTATCGGCGGCGACGCGAACCGGCGGAAGAACTCTGTCAGCCCCGGGTACTGCCCGGTGATCGGCGGAATCGCATGCGTCAGGCTGACGGCTCCGCCAATTTCGAGGTGCGTTTTCGTCTGCTCGATATCCAGCATTTCATCCACGCGCGCCGTGTAGATGATCGTGTCGAGCTCGCGATAGTGTTTTGTCACCCAAAGGCCGACATCCGTGCCGCCCGCAAGCAGCGTCGCATCGGGATACTGCGCATAAATCTCACCGAGCGATTTGATGTCACGCGGCGCGAAGAACCGCCGGCCGTTATGTTCGACCTCGAAGTTGTCCTGGCGTGTGACCGACCTGAGCGCGTTCAGGTGCTCGCCCGGCTCCCACTCATCGGTCATAGAAGACATCGATTGGGCGGCGGCGATAATCGGTCGGTAGCCGGTGCATCGGCAGAGATTTCCGGCCAACGCGTCATCGATCTCCTGCCGCGACGGCTTTGGGTTCATGCGGTAGAGCGCGAAAAGCGACATTACAAAACCGGGTGTGCAAAAACCGCATTGCGAACCGTGGCTATCGACCATCGCTTGCTGGACAGGATGCAGATCAGCGTCCTTGCCTTGTAGTCCTTCAACCGTGATCAGCTCCTTCCCGTCGACAGTTGGCAAGAACTGTATGCAGGCGTTTACGGTCTTGAGCTCGATGTCCTTGCCGCTTCGATCGATCTCGACGACAACAACCGTGCAGGCTCCGCAGTCTCCCTCGGCACAACCCTCTTTTGTGCCCTTGAGCGCCAGGTCTTCCCGCAGGAACTGCAGCACAGTGCGCGTCGGGTCGGTGACCGTCGCCTCGACGAGGTCGCCATTGAGCAGGAAACGGATGTTCGATGCAGACATTCGGCTAGCTACCCCGGTACGTCGAGTAAGACCACGGTGACGCCAGCAGTGGAACGTGATAGTCATCGTCCGCACTTACCGAGAAGCGGATAACGACCGTGTCGAGGAATGCTGGATCAGCCAGTTCGGCGCCGCGCGTCCGGAAGTATTTCCCGATATCGAACTCCAGCTCGTACGTACCGCTCTTCATCAGATCGTCTTCAAGGAGCGGGTACGGCGTACGCCCGTCGTCATTCGTTGTCGCGCTCGCAACAAGCTCACGTGTTTCGCTGATAGAAAAGAGACGAATGTCCACATTCGGTGCAGGACCACCGTGCGCGGTATCGAGAATATGTGTTGTCAGGCGTGCCATCCTGCCCCCTTGCAAATAGGTTTTCTTACGTCGCGATTATACGACGCGAATGGCGCTGCGCGGGGATTCTACGTGTGGTAGTTTGACCGACAGAAAAAAAACAGGGCGCTCAGAATGAACAATCCGGACGAGATATCGAGGCGCCGATTCCTGAAAGCGACTGGCGCGTTCGGCGGAGCGTCGCTGTTCAGAATCGGTGCCCCGTCACTTGCTGCTGTGACCCAGGCGGCATGTACTGCGCGGGATGAAGAGGCAGCCTTCAATACGCTCGGCGCTGAAGAGGCTGCGGATTTCGCCGCAATTGCCGCGCGCATTATTCCTGCTACGGACACACCGGGTGCGGCAGAAGCCGGAGTCATCTGGTTCTGGGACAATGCTCTCGGCAGCGAATTCAGCTCGCTACTGCCTGGTGTTCGGAGTCTCCGGGAACAACTGTCCGCAAATCTCGGCCGCCCTTTCGCTGACCTGCCGGAGGCGGAGCAGGATGCCGCCCTGAGGTCCATCGAATCCGATCCCCGTTTCGAACTATGGAGACTACTGACGATCTTCGGCTTCTTTGGCATGGCCAAACATGGCGGCAACAAGGATCACATGAGTTGGGACCTGATCGGCTACAAAGGGCATCACGGTGCCTGGACCCCTCCTTTCGGCTACTACGATGCGGAAGTGGAGCAAGCCAATGGCGAATAGCGTGACCTTCGAGCAGCGCAAGCCAGTCGACTTCGCCATTATCGGCTCCGGCGCAGCAGGCGGCATCATCGCAAAGGAGCTCTCGTCGGCTGGATTCGATGTCGTGGTATTCGAACAGGGTCCGTACCGCAAAGCCAGCGACTTCACGCATGACGAGTACGACGTCATTATCCAGAGCGAATTGCTCGGCGGCGGACCGGAAGTCAGCGGGCAGACATTTCGCCACGACGAAAGCGAAATCGCGACGAGTCCGATAATTCAGCCGATTCGTTATGCACAAACGGTCGGTGGCAGCAGCGTACATTTCTCGGCCAATTTCTGGCGATTCCGGGAAAGCGACTTCATTGAACGCAGCAAGCTCGGCCCGATCAGTGGTTCGAATTTCGCGGATTGGCCGATGACCTACGACGAGATCGAACCCTACTATGCACGCGTCGAATGGGAAGTCGGCGTATCCGGCGCGCCGGGCCCGTTCGACTCGTTTCGTTCCAGGCCGTTCCCAATGCCGCCGCTGCCAGTGAAATCCTCGGGCGTGCTCATGGAAAAGGCGGCAAAGAAACTCGGGCTGCATGCGCAGAATCAGCCGCACGCGATCCTGTCGCAGCCGTTCAACGGCCGCAACGCCTGCATCCACTGTGGACACTGCATGATGTTCGGCTGCGAAGCCGGAGCGAAGTCTTCCTCGCTTGCGGCCATGATCCCACTCGCCGAGGCGACCGGCCGGTGCGAGATTCGCGATCGGTCAGCGGTATTTCGAATCGAGACTGACGCGAACGGTCGCGCGAGCGAAGTGCTCTACTACGACAAGGACGGTAGCGAACAGGCGCAAATGGCAAAGGCCGTTATCGTATCCGCCAACGGCGCCGAAACTACCCGCTTATTGCTGTTGTCAGCAAGCGAGCAACATCCGGACGGCCTCGCCAACTCGTCCGGATACGTAGGCCGGAACCTGATGTTCAACGCGCACTCTGCGGTTGATGGTGTTTTCGAACATCCTCTCAATGACTATAAGAGCGTGCAGGTCTCTCGAGTCATTCACGACTTCTATGAGACCGATGAATCCCGCGGGTTCTATGGCGGTGGCGGCATCGATGCCCGGCCGCTCTGGTCGATGACACCCATCTTCCACGCACTCGAAGGCATGCCGCATGACGTTCCGAAGTGGGGTGCGGCGTGGAAAGACGAGATCGCGCACAATTTCACGCGCCAGATGAGCTTCGCGAGCGGCACCACGTCGCTCGCAATGGATCGCAATAACATCACGCTGGACCCCAACAATACGGACCAGTGGGGCAGGCCTGCTATCCGCGCGACCTATCGTGACCACGACGATGACCTCGCGATTGCGAAGTTCCTGGAGGATCGATCGCTGGAATTGATGGACGCAGCGGGCGCGAAGAAGTTCTGGGGGCACGGAATTAAACTATCCAACGGCGGCGAACACCTGCTCGGCACCGCCCGCATGGGCGACGACCCTGCCGCGTCCGTAGTCGACCGTTATCACCGCAGTCACGACGTATCCAATTTGTTTATCTGCGATGGCAGCAGTTTCGTGACTTCGGGAAGAGGACAGCCGACGATGACGATCATGGCGCTCGCTTTCCGCGCCGCCGAGCACATCGCCGCTGCCGCGAACGCCAACGAAATTTGACTACAACCGATTGTGGAGATGAACCGATGAAACGCTTTTCCCTCTTGCTGCCACTACTCGTTTTGCTGGGCTGCGAAGTCACTGTCGATCAGGATGCCGATGTCGAATACCTGCTCATGCCGGGCATGGAAGACATGGACCTGCCCTTCTCATCGGCGGTGCGAGCCGATAACACGCTGTATCTGTCTGGCAATCTCGGGAATATTCCGGGCACCGTCGAGCTTGCCGAAGGCGGGATCGAGGGCGAGACGCGCCAGACCATGGAGAACATCAAGCGGGTCCTGGAGCAGTTTGGCTCGTCCATGGGTGAGGTCGTCAAGTGCACGGTCTTCCTGGCTGACATGGCCGAATGGGGCGCGATGAACGGCGTCTATAAGACCTACTTCGAGAATCCGCCCGCCCGCAGCGCGCTGGGCGCAAACGGTCTCGCGCTAGGTGCGCGCGTTGAGATCGAGTGTATTGCGGTGCTGCAATCGGCAGAAGCTACTCAGTGAGTAATTGATCACGCCGGGTGGCGAGGGCCGTCAGGCGCCGTTTGTCGAGAACGTCCGAGAACTGTGCGGCGAGCACTTCGTCGCTCAACTCGGCCAAAGCCGCACGCCACCCGTCAGTAACCTCAACAGGCGCTCTCTTGAGATGCGCCGGCCGTCCCCTGGCATTCTTGAACGCACGCTCGTGCTCAATCAGGATCAGGCTCCATTGCGACCGGTCATAGAGCATGCGTTGCAAACTGCGGCCTTCGTTGTAAATCAGCACATCAAACACGTACATCGCGGCCCACTGCCGGGGTAAGTCGCAGCGCGCACTGGAGCCACGGCCTGACTCGGAGCGCTGCGCTTCGTCACTCGTCTTATCCGGCAGGAACTGCAGCGAACCTTCGCTATTACCGACTTTGCGCAAGGCCGTCACAGGCACCATGTCAAGATCGAGCAAGCGGTCGAGCCGGTAAGCCGCGACATCCGGATAGAAACCCTTGCCCTGGCGCTTGCTGAAGATGGCTGACACGGTGTGCGTGCCATCACTGACCTGTACCAGCGAACGGCGGTTCGCTTGATCTTCCGATTCCGACACGATTTCACCGGTTTCCAACAGCAGCTGAAGTTCGTCAGCCGTCAGGTTGTCCGGACGCGCACCCACCCTGCGCGGATGCGCAATCGGAGGGTAAGGGTCGGCCCCCGATTGATTGAATACCAGCAGCTCGCCATCGTCGATGACCAGCGCATTGCCGCTGCCCTTGTAATAGAAATTCAACATGCCTGTATCGACTTCGATCACACGGCCATCGAGACGTTCGAGGACGCGTCGATTCGGCGTGGGCGTGTGCCCGATAACGACTCGTTCGGCACCGATAGCCTGCAGCGTTGCGTCAAGGCTCTGCTCCTCGATGATGGCGCTGCAGGCCACATTGCCTCGATACCACAGCGGACCATCGGACGTGAACATGGCTGAATCAGCGAGTTCCTTTACCGTCGCTATCGCGTCGCGCACTTCCCTGGGTTCGGCGAGGACCAGCGCATAGCTGTTTACGATGGCGTAGTGGTCGTAGTAGCTGTCGGTCGGCAGCAGTATCTCCGCCTGCATCAGCGTATCCACTGCTTCGACATACTTGGAAAGATCGTTCTTCAGCCCCTGGTTTACGCCGTCGAGGCCTATTTCGCCGACCAGCGGCGGAAGACCACCGTGCACGAACGCTGTGCCGTTAATGACCGCAATAACCGCTTTCTCGAGCAACCACTTGCCATACTTGCCTTCGGGACCAAACGCTTCGCGCAATGCGAAGAATCCCGGTGGGAATTCATCATCGTAGCGATCACGCGAGTCATTCTTGTTATTACCACCACGCTCTCTCCAGGGGGCGAACCAGCGGTCGCGCTGCTCCTGGGTTTCATCGGCGGCAAAGGCAGCATACTCGGCCTTACTGACGTAGCGCATGTCGCCAATCATGTTCATCGATTCGTGATTACCGTACAGCACATGCACATAACCGCCGGCTGCAACCGCCTCGCCTTCAAGTCGCATCAGCAAATCCATCACATCGCGTGAACGCGGCCCACGGTCGACCAGGTCACCCACAATAACGAGACGACTATCGCCGCCGGCCCAGGCAAGCTTGTCGTCCAGAATACCGACGGACGTCAGGGTTTCGACCATTGCCTCGTAGGCGCCGTGCACGTCAGATATCGCGACTACACGACTCGCATCATCGACCCGCCAGTCCTCGGCCAGCGCAACAGGCGACAGGACGACGAGTACCAGGAGAATATGTCGAAGCATGGAAATCAATGTAGCGGTATCCCTTCCAGCGAGACGGCCAGTTTAGTGGCTATGCTAGAATTTGACCACCTGAGCAGAGAAAAGAGCAATAAAAATGGTGCCACTGCGAACCATATTCTTGTTGGCAATATTTTGGGTGTCGCTATCCCAGGCCGACGACAACAGGGAGAAAACGGCACCCCTCTTCTCGAGTGATGACCTGCTCGAGGTCACTCTTCGCGGTCCGTTCTCGACGATTATGCGCGAGCGTTCGAGCGATGAAGACCTGCCCGGAACGCTGACTTACGATGATCCTGAAGCCGGGGACGAGACGGTGGAACTTGGTATTCGAACGCGTGGCCGTTACCGGCACCAATCGCGAGTGTGTCCATGGGCCCCACTGCGGCTGAATTTCAAGAAGTCCACCACGAAAGGCACCGTATTCAAGGGCTCGGATAAATTGAAGCTCGTTACCCACTGCCGCAATGGCGCTTCGCGCTATACGCAGGGCCTGTTGACGGAATACCTTGCGTACCGGATCTTCAACCAGATGACGGACAACAGCTTCCGCGT
Source organism: uncultured Woeseiaceae bacterium (assembly GCA_964557165.1). Lineage (GTDB taxonomy): Bacteria > Pseudomonadota > Gammaproteobacteria > Steroidobacterales > Woeseiaceae > UBA1847. The sequence continues at coordinate 42,248 of CAZKZE010000007.1, read as the reverse complement.
CCGGCTGCTGCGCATTACCTACGTCGATACGGACAAGGGAAATCGCGAGCGCACGGAACTCGGATTTCTGATCGAACACCGCGACCAGGTCGCCAAGAGAATCGATCTGTCGGTGAACAGCGCTGAGTCCATCAACGTCGACCAACTCAATGGCGTTCACCTGAATCTCGAATCGGTATTTCAGTACCTGATCGCAAACACCGATTTCTCACCCATTCGTGCTGCCAAAGACGAGCCTTGTTGCCACAACAACGTCCTGTTTGGCGACCAGGACGGAGAAGTCCTGGCGGTGCCCTACGACTTCGACATGTCTGGCTTTGTCGACGCACGGTACGCAACACCCAACCCCAGATTCGATATTCGCGATGTTCGAGATCGCCTGTATCGAGGGCGGTGTGTGAATAATCAGTACCTGGACTCGTCGAAGCAGGCCTATATCGACCAGAAACAAGCCATTTTCGAGCTTGTTGAGAGCAATGAGTACTTGTCCAACGGTACGCGCAAGAAGACGGTCAAGTTTGTCGATAAGTTCTATGACGTGATCGAAAACACGAAGAAGTTCAAGACGGAACTGACCGACGAGTGTGTCTAGGCTCCGGCGATCCAGTCGGCGATAATCTTCGACGTGCGAGGGTGAATGTAATACCCAATGGAACTGTGCGGGTTGGACTTGCCGTAGCGAACGGCGAGATTGAAAATCCGGTAGTCGTGCACGGCGCTTACGCGTTTCTGCAACATCATCTTCTTGAAATCGTCGGCCAGCGTCGTGTCGTGACAGGTGTAATCGTCTTCCGCCGACAGGTTGTGCCATGAAATGACATTGCTCGGGAACCTGCTTTCGTCGGATTCTCTTGCCCCGAGCAGCCTTTTTTGCACGACTCGATCGCCCAACGGCGAGCCCATTGTCAGCCACTGATCGACTTTGAACTGACCGTACTCGGGGTAGGTCGCTGTGTCGTTTGACAACTCCCAGAGCACGTCATAGGCCACGACGCTGCCAGTACCGTGCGTAATCAACATGATCTTGTCGCCGCGATCCATCATCGCACAGAGTTTGTCGCGCAGGCGTTTTCTGGCTTCCCTGGCGTACTCTTCGTCATCGAGATACGCCGCGAAGTCCTTTGAGATCTTCCCGAGCACGGGCATCCGAAACCCGATAGCACCGAGCAGCGGGGCGCCGACATCCATAAAAAACTCCGGCAACGCCGACTTGCCTGGCAACCTGTCATATAGCCGAATACCGAATTTCTTGCGCGGCGTCAGTAGCTTCAGTGCACTTAGTGCATTGCGACGATCGCCGATATCCAGTTCCTCGTCATAAGCTTTGCCACGCGCCTTCAGCACTTCCGCAATCAGGTCGCCGTACCACGCGAGGTCTTTCGACATGCCGTCGAAGCCAGGGGCGCAGTCCGGGTAATCGCGTTCGAGACCTGCGCGAAGCGCGGCCAGCGAAAGTTCCAGGTACGCATCCGCGGCGGGCTTGAAATCCCTGCCATGAATGAGCAACAGGCTGCGCTTTGTTTCTTTCTCGTCAGTCATCGTCAAGACATACCCTCGCGATATCGCTAGTACTCATCCTCGCCGGCGTCACGCCGGGTGATCATCGTCAGGAATGGACCGGACAACGTCTTACCGTACTCAAGCTTCCAGATAACAAGTGTGGCGAGCACGAAGGTGAAAGAAATAACACAGGACACACCCACCGCGCCTATGCCACAGCCGAGGCCAATCCCGATCGCAACGAATATATACATTGCATCCGACGGTTGACTGAGCGAAAAACGAAATCGAACGGCTGCGACCACACCCGCCAGGCTGAAGGCGAGTGCAATACTGTTCACGACGATCATCGCGATACCAGTCACGACAATCGGCAGAATCATAATAGTCTGCAGGAACGACTGGTCGATACGGCGCGAGCGACTGGTAATGAAGTACGCCCACGAAATAGGCACAGTGAAGACCGCCGCACTTGCAGAGGCCAGCAACAACCTGATGGGGCTGGAGGGTGCCATCAACTCGCGCTCGACACTGGTGTAGACAGGTTCGAACGAGTCGATATTTGAAGCTGCCAGTTCACTAACGCCCCCCAGCGGAAAGAACGCGTGGAGCGCGGGATACCGCTTCAGCAGGTACCACACCAGGACGATCCAGAATGCGTAGTACAGCAGTACTATGGACAGCGGTATCAAGAGACTTGCCGATCTTCTCATTGCTTACTCCAAACGACCTTGCCAATTCGGATCGAGCGCCAGGACCTCGAACAGGACACCGGCGTGGGCCGTATTTGTCATTGCGCCGTATTGTGGGGCTATTTCGACAACATCGCTACCCATAGCTGACGAAACCACGATACCGGCAACGGCCGCGAAGTGGTAGGCTATGCGCCGTTTTTTGGCCAGCAGAATAATCGATGACGGATTCAATTCAACTCCTCGGCATCAGCAACGCAATCGTAGACGTACTCGCTCATGTCGACGCGGAATTTCTTGGCGGTATCGGTGCTGAACCCGGCTCGATGACGCTGATCGACCGGGACCGCGCACACGAAATCTATAACCAGATGGGACCCGCGACCGAAATGTCGGGAGGTTCCGTAGCAAACACCGTTGCTGGCTTTGCCAACCTCGGCGGCACTACTGCCTACATCGGCAAGGTTCGCGACGATCAACTTGGCCGAATCTTCAATCACGACATGAAATCTCTCGGCGTCGACATCCGGCTGCCGAAAGCGCCGGATGGCGCCCCGACAGCGCGCAGCCATGTGCTGATAACCGCTGACGGACAGCGCACGATGCAGACCTACCTTGGCGCCTGCCTCGAACTCGGACTGGCCGATATAACCGACGAGACGATAGGAGCGCCCAAGGCCATCCTGCTGGAAGGCTATGTCTGGGATATCGCCGAAGGCCCCGCCCTCGCTCGCAAGGCGATTGAGATTGCACATCGGAATGGCACATCTGTTGCCTTGTCATTGTCTGACTCATTCTGCGTCGAGCGGCACCGGGACTCCTTCGAGGAGTTCGTGCGCGACGGCGTTGATATCGTGGTTGCCGATGAAGACGAAGTGAATGCGCTGGTCGAAACCAGCAACTTCGACGACACCCTTGCGGCAATCGACGATTTCGACAACCTGTTCGCAATCACGCGATCAGCCAAAGGCTCGGTCATTATTCACGGTGCAGAGAAAGTCGTGCAGCCTGCGGCCGGGCTTTCCGGCGAACAGATCGTCGATACGACTGGCGCCGGTGACGCCTACTGCGCAGGCTTCCTGTTCGGCTGGGCAAATGATCTGCCGTTGAGTCAATGTGCCCAGTACGGCACTTACTGTGCGACCAAGGTGATTCAACAACTGGGCGGCCGTATCGAGCCTGGCCTGCTCGACGATTTCGAATCTCTCTGACAAACGCCAGTTCCTGCAGGCCCTGTCGCCGTTACTCGGCGCTCAAATCTACGCCGTCAACGATACCAACGACAATCGATCGCACCGGCGCGCTGGCATCGTCGAGAATTTGCCGCGCGCCGCTGCCCTCGTCGAGAATCAGGACGATCTCGCCTCGGCCCGCCCCGATACCGTCCAGGGCAATGAGATAGGCGCCCGTCGGTTTGCACCGCTCATCGAGACGCTCGGCGAGCAGCAGCTTACGTCCTTCGACGACTGGATGATGAATGGTCGACACCACGTTGCCGGTTATGCGGCCGAGAATCATCAGTCCAGTTCCTTTTTCGAGTAGTGGTGCACCTCGTCAACGAGCCCGACAATGGCGTCATCGACGGGCACAAACCAGGGATCGAGAGCGAGCGCAGCTTCGCGGCTGGAAACCCAGTAGATAACCTGGCCGGGCCCCGCCATCCGCGTGCCATCCGCACAGACCAGCGGCTCACCATCAGGTTTGCCCTTCTTGTCCAGCGGCTGGATCCAAAGCAACGGGGTCGCGGATAACTCATCCACGAGCGCCGCTGGAACAACCGTACCGATTACGCGTCCCAGGAGCATGCAATCTCCTCCGGGAACTCTGCGCCTGATGGCTCCAACGCTGAGCAGTCTTTGAAGCGAGTGCCCTGGTCGAGTACCGAGCGCAGGTCGGGATCGAGTCGTGGCAACAGCGTCCTGGCCAGAAGTTGCCGGCCGGCACGTTCGCTGCAGATATCGAGCGCTGTTTCAACATCGAAAAGGTCACCACTCAACAGCGCCAGGGCATGGCCGCCCAGATCATCGCCGAGCCGGACCTCCGAAAGCACCACGGGCGTACTTTTGACGGCAGCATCGACAGCGGCGAGTAGCGCGGGCGAAGAGTGAGTTTCGACGACTGCCAGGGAATCGCCCTCGACGTCGCGCCGAATACCGAGCACGGCGTCGTGCAGAGACGGGTGGACATCACCGAGAAACACCTTGCTATGCAGTGCGCCCTGACTCTCGCCCACCTGCAAGCCAGCTGCATAGGCTTCTTCGGTGCTGGCCACACTGCCGCCGACGAGAATAAGAAAACGGCCCGGATGGATGGTGCCGCAACGCAGCAATGCAATTGGTGATCGCTTGACCATGACGTCACTCGCCAGCACGCCGGCGGCAACAGTCTCGAATTCCAGTAGTGCGATCGCTCCGTGTCGCTTTTCGCTTGGCACTTCGACTCTCAGACGATACGGAAGTGATCGACCATGACGCAGCGTCGCAACCGGCTGAAGGCGACCGGCCCGGTAAGGCCTTCTCCGGTTGGACTTGCGATGGTGAAACTGGTTGGGCCTTCGCCGCCTTCACCCAGTCCGGCGAAGAACGGACCGTTCTTCGTGAAGATACTCGTATTGATCGTGCGCGCCATGCGGCTCAGCGCATCGATATCGCGTGAGTACATACCAGCCGAGTGCCCAAAGCCGTGTTCAACCTCCTTGGCAAGCTCGATCGCCCGGTCGACGTCCGGCACCGCGGTGACCGGCAGGACAGGCATCATCTGCTCGGTCCAGACAAGCGGGTGTCCATTCGTGACGCGCACGACAAGTAATCTCGGATCGCCGGATGACGCGATACCCGCGCGGGAGAGAATTTCGTTCGCATTCTTGCCTATCAGGTCTTTCTCGAGTGTCGCCCGCTTGCGTCGTCCAGGGTACTCACTGAACATCACGTTGGTTACTTTGTGCAGCTCGCGCTCGTTCAACACTCGTGCACCGTGCTGGCCCATGTGCTGCAGCAACTCGTCCACAATGCTCTCGACCGCGATCACTTCCTTTTCGTCGACGCACACGATGTTGTTGTCGAAGGAGGCTCCGGCAATGATATTGCGGGCGGCGTGCTCGAGGTCGGCCGTTGCATCGACCACTACCGGTGGATTGCCGGGCCCGGCGCAAATCGCGCGCTTGCCGCTGGTCATTGCCTGGCGCACCACACCACTGCCGCCCGTAACCGCAAGGATGCGCACGCCCTCGTGACCCATGAGTTCCTGTGCGGACTCAATTGTCGGCGTTGCTATTGCTGTAACCAGATTGGCAGGGCCACCGGCGCGGATAATCGCTTGGTGCAACAGGCGCACGTTGGCCATCGAGCACTCCCGGGCATTCGGGTGCACGTTGAAGACGATGCTATTGCCGGCCGACAACATGGCGATGGTGTTGCAGATAATGGTCGAGGTCGGGTTCGTCGTCGGTGTGATCGCGCCAATGACACCGTAAGGTGCGTATTCAGTCAGCGTCAGGCCATCGTCACCGGTCACCGCCTGGGGCGTGAGCACCTCGGTACCAGAGGTCTTGCGTGTGACCAGGCGGTTCTTTACAACCTTGTCTTCAACTCGCCCGAGGCCGGTTTCGGTGTGCGCCAGGCGCGCAAGTTCCTCGGCGTTTTCGAACATCGATTCGCGGATGGATGCGATGATCTTCTGTCGTCCTTCGAGCGACATGCCGTCGAATTCGCGGAACGCAGTGGCCGCCGCATCGACAGCGTCATCTACCGTTGCAAATATGCCGACCCCCAGCGCCTCGCGATGGACGCTGATCGGGGCGGGAGATGGCACGGCTGCCGCCGGCTTTGCTGTTGGTCTCGGGGCTGACGCTCCCGACACCCTCTCGGCCAGGCGCGAGGCGATGATATCGACCTGCCGATCGCTGAGAAGGCCGGCGTTTCCGCCCGGACGGCTCATGCGTCACTTTCCCCCTTGCGGTATTTCTCGTCACCGTCGATTTCCCAGCTGTCGACGATAGCCATGACAACCGCATCGACCGGCTTGTTGTCGGTCCGTTCGGTCTGGCGTGCTGACGATCCGCTGGCAAAGAGCACCATTTCACCGACGCCCGCACCGACTGCGTCCACCGCAACCACCGAGCCTCCCGCCGGTTTGTTGTCATGGCCCCAGAGACCGAGCATCAGGAACCTCAGCCCGCCGAGCTTCGCGTCCTTTTCAGTCGCGACGACACTGCCAAGTACTTTGGCGAGCTTCACAGCAACACCGTACGCGCGGCCATTACTTCTTCGCCGTACCGGGTTCGCGACCCAGTGGAATAGCGGCATCGACGCCAGTATGCGGGCGCGCGATAACATGTACTGCTACTACGTCGCCGACACGGGCACCTGCCGTGCGGCCTGCATCGCAAGCTGCTCTGACTGCGGCAACGTCACCGCGCACAACGGCTGTCGTGTAGCCGCCGCCGGTCTTTTCGTAACTGACGAGCTCGACCTTGGCCGCTTTCACCATCGCATCGGCCGCTTCTACCATGGCCGGAAAACTCCGGCATTCGATCATTCCCAGTGCTTCTGACATCGCCTTACTCCTCGCGAATCGGGCCTTCCGCCCGGTTGGATCCTATGAATCTATTTCTTGGTTACCTTGCCGGTAACCGCCTTGATGGCCTGTACCGCTGCTTCCTGTGCGACGACAACATCGCGCTCCTCGCCACCGATATAGACGCGACCGTAAGTGCCGACCGCGCGGACATCGAGAATATTGATGTCCGCCGCTTTCTCTGCCTCGTTTGCTGCCAACGCGGCGTAGCCTGCAGGTTCGACCTCGAGTACGAACAGGGTCTGGCCCGCGAGAATCATGTTGCCGAAACGGAAGCGGTTAATAAGCATCGTCTGGGTGTCTTCGAGATGGCGTACCACCTGGTTGGCAACCACACGTGGTTTGTGCCGATCCTTTTCCTTGAGATCAAGCTCGTCGAGGATAGCCTGCCCGGCCTGCCGGACATCGGCCTGGCTTTCCGAGTGGATTTCGAGCATGCCGAAATGGCGCTCGACGATCATCATGCCCGCCGTGACATCGGTCGACTTTAGCGCCACGTCAAGAACGTGGTTGATCGCCATTCCTGGAGAGATTTCGACGAACAGGCTCGCCTGCCCCACCTTGGGCAGATAGCCCTTGGAGATCGTCGCCTGGTAAGACGCGAACTGCGGCTGCAGGGAATCCAGAAAAACGTAAGCTCTCAAATCAACCATTGGTGCAACTCCTTAAGCGCTGACGCTCGTTGCTTTTGCTTCCCGCACGATACCGATGCTGGCGCTCGCGCCCAGGCGCGTCGCGCCGGCCTCGATCATCGCCTTCGCATCATCATACGAACTGATTCCGCCGGACGCCTTGACCTCCATTCCGGCACCGCGCACGACATCGGCCATTAAGGCCACGTCGCTGACGGTCGCGCCACCGGTCGAGAATCCCGTGGATGTCTTAACGAAGTGGGCACGCGCCTGTCGCGCGAGTTCCGACGCGCGCCGCTTCTCGTCATCGGTCAGCAGCGCGGTTTCCAAAATGACCTTGCATACGGCGCCACCGTCGACGCAATCTTCGACCACGGCCTGGATATCCCGCAGCACGAGGGCATCGTCGCCACTCTTGAGCGCGCCGATATTCAGTACCATGTCGATCTCCCGCGCGCCGTTACGTATTGCGCGGCGTGCTTCCATGGCCTTGATCGCAGGTTCCGTTGCGCCGAGCGGGAAACCGACGACCGTGCAAGTGAGTACCTCACTGCCGCGCAGCAAACTTGCTGCCAGCGACACCCAGGTCGGATTAACGCATACCGAACGGAAATTGAATTCCAGGGCCTCGGCGCAGAGCTTTCGTATTTGCTCCTCGGTTGCGGCCGGCTTGAGCAAGGTGTGGTCAATGTACCGGGCAAGGTCACCCGGAATGTCGCCTGGCCGCTCAACCGGGGCAACGCTGGTAAGGCCGGTCGCGCCGAGTCGCACGAATTCACGCGCGGCTTCCGGGTCGTCGCCGACCGATGCACCGTTAGATTCCGAACCGGACATCGGTCCCAGGATCTCGTGCAAGCGGCTCACGACCCGCTCGATATCCTGGTCGGACAGGCTCAGGTCGCTGACTTCGTCACCGAACATGGCCACGCGATGCAGGTGACGCGTCTCCGTGCATTCGGTATCGAGCCATACGTCCACAATTTGTTTAGCCAGGCCGTCGCCGATGAGCCCGGCGCCAAGAGTGAGGACATTGGCATCGTTGTGCTCGCGGCTGTTGCGGGCGCTGGACAAATCGTAGGCCATTGCGGCCCGGACACCCGGTACCTTGTTTGCGGCCATGCACGAACCGATGCCTGCGCCGTCTATCATGATGCCCACATCGACCGCGCCACTCGACACCGCTTCGGCCACGGCACGGGCAAACACCGGGTAGTCAACTGCTTCACGCGATGAAGTACCTACGTCGCTGACTTTGTAGCCATTACCCTGGAGGTGTGCCACCAGTATGCCCTTTAGTTCGAAGCCCCCATGGTCGGCACCGATTGCGATGCTCTTCGGGCGAGTCATGCCCACACCGCCGAATCATCCGTCCGGCCGGAGCGTCGGGCGGCCCCTTCCGGACTCGATTCACCATCGAGAATCTGCTGTAACTTCATGACATGAAGCCGGAGCCGTTCGCGACCCAGATCCGTGATACGAAATTCGGTCACAGTGCGCCGTCCTTTCGAAGTCTTGTTGATGTCGATGTATCCAACATCGGAGAGTTTCCTGGTCTGCACGTGCAGGTTGCCGTCGGACAAACTGGTCGCCTCCTTCATCTCCGTAAAAGTGACCGGGAGCCCGGGAACGAGCGTGGCCAGGATACCAAGGCGACAGGGGGCGCTGATCATTTGGTCGAATTGAAACTTCACGAGGTCATTTACTTTGTTTCGCAAAGTATCTGCCCAAAACTCATCTCTGTCAAGCGCGACTGATGCGCGAATCGCTTTTTACTTTGTTTTATGAAGCTATGCAGATGAAGGGCTGCAGGCGTCTATTCGCCCGCGGCCACTGTTTCGAGTGCCACGGAAATCATTTCGTCGAAGGTTGTCGCCCGTTCTTCGGCGCCCAGGTGCTTGTTGTTCGGAATATCGTCACTGACCGTGCAAATGGCGAGTGCCTCGGCATTGTTCTCTGCCGCAATCGGGAAGATCCCGGCGGCTTCCATCTCGATGCCGTACACATTGTAGGTGGCCATGGTCTCGAACATGTCGGTGTCGGGCGTATAAAAAAGGTCGGCCGAGAAGATGTTCCCAACGTGGTGCCGCACACCGGCCGCGCGAGCAGCGGCAACCGCTTTTTCAACGAGATCAAAACTCGCCAGCGCCGCCAGGTCGTAACCGCCGAAACGCATCCGATTGACGCCCGAATCCGTCGAGGCGCCCATCGCGATCACGATATCGCGGAGCTGCACGTCCGGGTGCGTTGTTCCGCAACTGCCGACGCGAATAACGCGGCGCACATCGTAATGCGTAATGAGTTCGTGGGTATAGATCGATGCCGAGGGAATTCCCATGCCGTGCGCCATCACTGACACGGGCCGCTCCTTGTAGGTGCCTGTAAAACCCCACATGTTGCGGACGTCCGACACACGTCGTGCGTCGTCGAGAAAACTCTCCGCAATGTACTGGGCACGGAGCGGGTCGCCTGGCATCAACACCGTATCGGCAAAATCACCAGGTGCCGCGTTTATATGAGCAGTCGCCATTCTTGTTGTTCACCATCTGCTTTGGGCCGACATTCCCCCGTCGACGACCAAGTTGGTGCCGCTGATCCAGCGGGCGGCGGGGCTGAGCAGGAACAATACCGCGTCGGCGACGTCTTTGGGAGTCCCGAGCCGCCCAAGCGGCGCCTTTTCAAGCCAGCGGGCCACGCCGTCGGGCCACTCATCGGTGAGACCGTCTTTGTCGATGAGGCCGGGCGACACGCAGTTGACGCGGATGCCGGCGGCACCCAGTTCGAGCGCCGCTGCGCGTGACAGCATGAGCAGGCCTGCCTTGCTGGTCGCATAGTGTCCGTGTCCGACGGCCGGATCCAGCGCCTCGATCGACGCAATATTCACGATCGCACCGCCGGTTTCTGCCCAGGCGTGAGCGGCACGTTTTGTCACGAGGAACGCACCATCGAGGTTGGCCGCCAGCATAGCGCGCCACTCCTTGTAGCTCATGTCGGTCAGGCCCCGCACCGGCTGCGCGGCCGCATTATTGACGACCATGGTCGGCCGGGCTTTCGCATACATCGCGTCCACGGCCGCTTCACTGGCGAGATCCGCCTGGACCACGGTCGCTCCGCCCAGCCGTTCGGCCAGTTCTTCAGCGGCTGGCGCATTGCGATGGTAGTGCACGATAATACTGGCACCGGCTTCAGCGAGGCGCTCGGCGATGCCCTGGCCGATATTGCCGCTGGCGCCGGTCACGAGCACGGTCTCGCCGGACAGATCCAGCAACTCGTGTACAGAACTGGATTCGGTATCATTCATGCGGCGCTCCGGAATTCTATAAGAGGTATTGTCCACTGATGACGGAAAAAGCGAAACCCGAAGTCTGGACGGGCGAACGCTGCTACATAAGCGAACTCGTCAATGACCCAGGCTGGCCGGAATTCTCGATTGCGCGGACTCGCGTGGAGCCCGGCGTCACGACCCAATTGCACGCCCTCGCAGTCCACGAGGTCTATGTCATCGAGTCCGGCAGCGGCCGTATGACCGTCGGCGACGCTGCACCGTTCCCGGTCGGCCCGGGTGACTCTGTGACAATTCCGCAGCACGTGGCGCAGAGCATCGAGAACACGGGCAAAGATGACCTTGTCTTTTTGTGCGTCTGTGCACCCAGATTTTCGCAGGAATGCTACACCTCGAAGGAGTAACGGCGCTATACTGCGCGGACGTTCTATCAGGAGATATCCAATGTGTGGTTCTGACACAACAAACAAGAAATCCTCCTCCATTGACCTGGCACTGAAAGGCGCAGCCGCATTAGCTCTCGCGGGCTTTTTGGCGGCACCTGCTGTTGCCCAGATGGAAGGTGTCCTCGAAGAAATCGTCGTTACGGCGCAGAAACGAGAGGAAGCCCTGCAGGATGTGCCGATCTCCGTTGCGACAACCCAGGGCGAGAAACTCAGTGCGATGTTCTCGGGTAGCGACGATGTTCTGGCGCTGTCGGGTCGTGTCCCTGGCCTGTACGCCGAATCGTCCAACGGCCGTTCGGCGCCGCGCTTCTACCTGCGCGGTTTGGGCAACATCGACTTCGACCTTGCGGCATCCCAGCCCGTGTCGTTCATCATGGATGAAGTCGTCATGGAGAACGTTGTCCTCAAGAGTTTCCCGTTGTTTGACGTGAATAACATCGAAGTCATCCGCGGGCCGCAGGGCACCCTGTTCGGGCGCAACACGACGGCCGGTATTATCAAGGTCAATACGCGCCGCCCGGGCGATGAGACATCAGGATATGCGAAGGCATCCTGGGCCGAGAACAACACGATCAATGTTGAGGGCGCCGTCGGCGGTGGTCTTACCGATACTTTTTCGGCACGCGTTTCCGCCCTGTACCGTACGCGTGACAACTGGGTTACCAACGGCCAGACCGGCGAGGAATCCCTCGGTGACTACTCAGACACCGCGGTCCGCCTCCAGGCGCTATGGGAACCCACCGATCGCTTCAGCGGATTGCTGAGCTTCCAGACCCGCAAGCTCGAAGGTACTTCGTCGATTTTCCGCGCGAATGTGTTTACGCCGGGCAGCGCAGACCTGAACCAGAATTACACGCGTGACCTGGTTTATTACGACGGCGGCGACAACAATCCGCAGGAGTACGACTCCAATGGCGCGACGCTGAATCTCACCTGGGACTTCGATGATGCGAGCTTTAACTCCATCACGTCCTTCCAGAGTGCTGACGGATTCAGCCGCGGCGATATCGATGGTGGTGTTGTTAACATCGGCTCGTTCCCGACGCCTCCCGACGGCATTACCTTTGCTGACATCGACGTATTTGGCATTCCATCGCGCACCTGGCCCGGACCGATCTTTACGCCCTCTGTTACCCAGGATGGCGCCGATACGAATCAGTTCACCCAGGAATTCCGTCTTTCCAGCGACTCCGAAGGTCCGTTCAACTGGCAGATCGGCCTGTTCTACTTCGATTCCGACCTGACGGTAACGACGGAGTCATTCGCGTCCTTCGACAGCAATGGCAACCGCCAGGACACGATAATCGAGCAAAAGAACAAGACCTGGGCCGTCTTCGGCCAGGGCAGCTACGATGTTACGGATAATCTGACATTAACCGCTGGTCTGCGCTACACCGATGACGAGAAGGACTTCCAGGTTCTGCAGTTTGGTGCATTGTGGCTCGAAATTGGCATCCCGACATTCCTGGCACCGCCGATCAATTCGCAGGACGATCAGCTGAGTTGGGAGTTGAGTGCAAACTATGCAATGGATAATGGCCAGAGCCTGTACGGACGCGTCTCGAGCGGCTTCCGCGCGCAGACGATCCAGGGTCGCGACGTCGCCTTCCTTGAAAGTCCCTCGGTAGCGAAGCCGGAGACGATCACTTCCGTCGAAGCGGGATACAAGGCTGACCTGCTCGAGAACCGACTGCGCTTGAACATCGGCGTTTTCGCCTACGAGGTTGACGATATGCAGCTGTCTATTATCGGCGGCGCGTCCAATACCAACCAGGTCGTTAACGCGGACAAAGGCGAGGCCGCCGGTTTCGAAGTCGACCTCCAATGGCTGATAACTGACAACTTCCTGGTTTCGGGCGGTATCGCGTTCAATGACACCAAGATCAACGATCCGAACCTGTTCACCGCACCTTGTGGATCGGGCCTGTGTACGGTGCTCGACCCCGAAAACCCGGATAACAGTTCGCAGGTTTCGGTCGACGGCAACCCGTTCCCGAGAGCACCGGAGAGCACGTACAACATCGAGATTCGCTACGGCATACCTTTCGGCAGCGACTCGGAATTCTACTTCCTGACCGACTGGGTGTGGTACGGCGATATCAACATGCCATTGTATGAGGCCGTCGAGTTCCAGACCGCGAATCAGTTCGAAGGCGGACTGCGCATCGCTTACCGGAACAACGCCAGTGGCCTCGAGCTTGCCTTGTTCGGCCGCAATATCACGGACGAAGACAACGTGCTCGGCTTCATCGACTTCAGCAACAACACCGGCTTCGTTAACGAGCCGAATGTCTGGGGTGTGGAAGCCAGCTACGAGTTCGGCGACTGATTCGTTACGCCGTTCTACTACTGCTGCTTGCCGGCTGCTCCAATGCGGAGCAGCCGGCAACGCTGACATTCGAGGTCGCGGGGCGCCTCGAAGACCCGAAGATCCGCGAAGCCAGCGGACTCGCCCGTTCCCAGCGCGAGCCCGGCGTCCTTTGGATCATCAACGACAGCGGCGCGCGGGAAGTCCTGTATGCCGTTGACCTGGCCGGCGCCAGCCTCGGCAGGACCGAGCTAAAGAAATCAGGGAACAAGGACTGGGAAGACCTCGCCTCGTTCACGCTCGATGACGAGCCGTACCTGATGGTTGCCGACATCGGCGACAACGATCTGCGACACAAGACGCGCACGCTCTTTTTTCTCAAGGAACCGAAGGCCGGTAAGGACAAGACCACGGTCGATTGGGAAGTCCGTTTCAAATATCCGAACGGTCGGCGCGACGCTGAAGCAGCAGCCGTCGATATCGAGAATCAACGCGCACTGGTCCTGTCAAAGCGCGACCTACCGCCACAACTCTACGAAGTGCCCCTGCGCACAGACAGCGACGACAAGGTCATCGCCAGGTGGCTAGGCGCGATCGAAAGTCTGCCGAAACCCAGCCGCCAGGATGTCGAGTTCGCTCCAAAGACGAGAGACTGGCACTGGCAGCCAACGGGCATGGATATTTCCCAGGATAATCGTGCCGCTGTAATCATGACCTACCGCGCCGTCTACTATTACCTGCGGCGGCCCGGGCAGACCTGGTTCGAAGCACTCAATAACAAGCCCATTCGTATCGGCCTCGGCAACTTCAGGAATGCCGAGGCTGTCGCATTTGCCGATGACCGTCGCACGGTCATGGTGACCGGCGAGAACAAGCACTCGTTGCTGATACGCGTCGATCTCGACATCCCCGTCGCGCCACGGGACCGTGACGGCGTGACAATCATGTCGTTCAACATGCAGAATCTGTTCGACAACATCGATGACCCTGGCAAGGACGATAAAGCCTACCTGCCGCTCGCGGCGAAACAGAATGCCAAACACATTGAGGCCTGCAACGAGATTGAGGTCGATAGCTGGCGGGACGAATGCCTGCATCTCGACTGGAGCGATGACGCACTGGATCACAAACTCGGTGTGCTCGCGGCGACCATCCGGCAGGTGAACGACGGCCAGGGAGCCGACATTATCGCGCTGCAGGAAGTCGAGAACGTCACGGTGCTCGAGCGACTGCGCAACGAGTACCTCGAGGGGCTCGGGTACCTGCCAGCGATCCTCGTCGAAGGAACGGATAAGCGCGGCATCGACGTCGCTTTCCTGTCGAAACTACCGGTCCAAAGTGAACCGCAGCTGCACCCGCTCTCCATACCCGGGTTTCCGGAACGCCAGGGCGACACGCGCGGCGTCCTGCAGGCCGATTTCAGGATGCCGGACGGAGCTGTGTTAACCGGGTTCAGTGTGCATTTCCCGGCCCCGTTTCATCCCACGGCGATGCGCGTTGCCGCTTATGAACACCTCGCCACACTGCGCGATGCCCTGCCCGACGATCAGCATGCATTCGCGGCCGGCGATTTCAACACGACGAGCAGCGAAGACGATCGAGAGAACATGCTCGACATCTATGCGCGCCCCAATTGGACGGTTGCCCACGATCTTGGCTGCGGAGACTGCGAAGGGACCTACTACTATGGACGGGACAGCACGTGGTCATTTCTCGACATGATCCTGTTCTCGCCCGGTCGTGGTGAAAACGCAACAGCACGGATTCGCGCTGATTCAGTCGAGATTGCGAACGGGAATCCAGTGCAGGTATCGCCGGACGGCAAGCCAGAGCGCTACCGGAGCGCCGAGAAGACGGGCGTTTCCGATCACTGGCCAATCGTTGCGACTATTGAACTGACAGAAAAACAATAGCTTGTGAACAGTTCGTAACATCGTTTCTTTCAAGACTTAGTGACCAATTGCCCAGTCCCCGCTGACGTCACGCTACCCCCCGCACAAGCCCTTATTGCGCAAGCATTTTCCCTGCGCTAGATTAGCCTCAACACCCAAAGAAATTGCCCGGTTTCGTGCCTTCGGCGCGGGGTTTAGGGCAAAAAAACAACGGAGCGAAATCTCACTGTCACATTCGGGCACCAGGCTTTCGCATACTTCAAAACCGGGGATCAACAATGAACGACAAATCTCGATTTTCCAGGTCGGTGCTTTCAGCGATGAAACAGTTATCGCTCGTGGCCCTGGCCGCAGTCTTTATGGTTGCGCTTCCTGTTGCGTCAAATGCACAGGAAACTACGTCTGCGATACGCGGTAGCATTAAGACTTCGGACGGTGGTCCGGCCGCGGGCGCGTCCATTGTCATAACCGATACGCGAACGGGACGCGTAAGTTCCGCGACGTCGTCCCCCTCGGGGCAGTATCAGGTAGGTGACCTTTCTGTGGGCGGCCCTTACACGGTCGTTATCACGCTGGCTGATCATGCCAGTCACACAGTTACTGATGTCTATATCAACCTGGGTGAGACATTCAACTCCGCGGTGCAAATGAGTCCTTCGAGTATCGAGGAAATCGTCGTGACGGCCGCCGTTGTCCAGGCCACACAAGTGGCCCTGGGACCGGCAACAAGCTTCGATTTCGACGACCTGCAGAACATGCCGTCGCTGAACCGTGACATTAATGACATCGTGCGCGTCGACCCACGCATCTACATTGACAGGGCGTTTGTCGATTCCGTGCAGTGTGTCGGTACGAATCCTCGCTTCAACAGCTTGACGGTCGATGGCGTCAAAAAGAACGACAACTTCGGCTTGAACAGCAATGGCTACCCGACGCAACGCATGCCGTTCCCGTTCGATGCGATTGAACAGGTGTCGGTAGAGCTTTCTCCATTCGATGTCCAGTACGGTGGCTTCACCGCATGTAATATCAACGCCGTAACGCGCTCGGGCACCAATACCTGGACTGGCAGGGTCTGGGCGAGCTACGGAGACGACTCAATGCAGGGCAATTCGCTCGAAGGCGATTCGATTGACAGCGGCAGTTTCGATGACACCCGCTACGGATTCTCGGTCGGCGGGCCGATTCTCCAGGACAAACTCTTCTTCCATTTTTCTTACGAGAAAAGAGATTCTGCGGACCTGTTTGATCGCTGTGCTGGTGATCAGTCCTGCGGTCGGCCGGTAGAGGGCGTCACACAGGCACAACTCGACAGGATCGCCCAGATAGCGGAGAACATTTACGGCTATGATCCAGGCGCGACAATCCTGAGCAGGCCTAATGAAGACGAGAAGTACCTGCTACGTGTCGATTGGACCATCAATGACGATCACAATGCGGCGTTCACGTACAACTTCAACGACGGCTTCAATACTTCGCAGTCTGACAGTGATTCCGACGAGTATGAATTTTCGAATCACTTTTATGAGCGCGGTGCTGAGCTAAGTGCGTATAACCTGATGGTGTTTTCGGACTGGACCGACAGGTTCAGCACGGAAGTCAAGGTCGGCTACTCAGAACTCGACAACCGGCAGGAAACAATCAACAACCAGGGTTTTGGCGAAGTACGGATAGAAACTTACGCCGACGTCGATAATGACGGCAACTTCTCTCGGGCAAACGTATATCTGGGTGGCGATGACTCCCGTCAGTCGAACGACCTTGATTACAGCACATTGAATCTCAAGCTCGCTGGCAACTGGTCGGCCGGGGACCACCTGTTCTCGTTCGGTTATGAGATGGAAGAGGTCGATATCTTTAACCTGTTCTTGCAGCACACGATCGGTGAGTATCGCTTCGACGAGGAGAATACGGACATTAACGGGGGTACGGTCGGTTGTAACTTCGGTGGCAATCCGGACGGCTGTATCGATCAGTTCGAAGCCCTCAGCCCTGACGATATCTACTACGGCAATGCGGCACCGTCCCTGAACCCGGACGACGCGGCCGCCGAGTTCGCCTATGCGGTTAACACCGTTTACGTTCAGGACGAGATTACTTTCCCGAACAGTGACTTCATCCTAGTCGCCGGCTTGCGATATGACTGGTACACGAGCAGCGACCTGCCGACGGAGAATCCCAATTTTATCGCGCGCTCGGGCTTCACCAACAGAAAGAACTTTGACGGTCTGGACTTGCTGCAACCTCGACTGGGCTTCAGCTGGGGCATCAACGATGATCTGACCTTGCGCGGCGGCTTCGGTCTCTACAGCGGTGGCAACCCGAATGTGTGGCTGGGTAATAACTACCAGAACGACGGTATCACGCAGGTACAAGCACGCGAGTTCAATGGTGGCGTCAGTGACCTGAACATCGATCCGGATCGTTTCCTCGGTTCAGACGTTGGAGGTTCGACACCGGTTCCCCTGGGCCAGGATGGCACTGGCTCGCCGATATTCGACGCGCCGCAAGGAATGATCGACTACGTTGCCAATGGGACAGCAAACTCTGGTGTGAACGCGATTGATCCCGGTTTCGAGATTCCGGCCAATTGGAAACTATCATTGGGTGCGAGCTGGTATTTCGGAGACGGATTCGAGCTTAACGGTGACCTGATCTTCTCGAAGTCGGAAAATTCGGCGTTCATCCGCGACGACACCTATGTGCAGACAGATTCAGCACCTGACGGCCGGCCCATATACTATCAGGCCGACAAGAGTGTCGCGGGCTGTGATACCGATCCTATCGGTACAGGCCCTGCATGTGATCGCCTCTTCAACGGCGACTACATCCTGGACAACGTCTCGGGCAGTGATGGCGAGCAGTTGAGCTTCTCCGCGACGCTGCGCAAAGTCCATGACTTCGGTCTGGACTGGACCATCGGCTACGCGTACACGGACTCCACCGAGGTCAGCCCAATGACAAGCTCGGTCGCGTTTTCCAATTACTTCAACCAGTCCGTTGCCGATCCGAACGATCCGGGAGCAGCCAGGGCAAACTACGAAATGCAGCATCGCTTTATCGCGAAGCTCGGCTACGAGGCTGAGTGGTTCGGTAATAATTCGACGCGCTTCACCCTGTTTGCTTCGTCCAACAAGGGCCGCCCATACAGCGCCACGTTCTCGGAACAGGAAATGTTCGTTTGCGGGCCGTTCTTCTGTCCGGATGACGATCGCAGCTTGTTGTACATGCCAAGCGGTCCGAGTGACCCGAACGTCGTCTTCGATCCGGGCTTCGACCAGGACGCGTTCTTCGCATGGGCAGAAGGGAACGATCTGACCAAGTATGGCGGCGGCATCGTGACACGCAATGAATTGACCAGCGACTGGTGGACCAAGTTCGACCTGCGCATCAGCCAGGAAATTCCCGGGTTCAGCGACGATCAAAAGGCCAGCATCTACTTTACGATCGAAAACCTGGGTAACTTGCTAAATGACGATTGGGGCGTGTTGTACGAGCGCAGCTTCCCACGCGCCGCACCGGTAGTCCAGGCAAGCCTGGTCAACGATCAGTATGTATTCGAGCAGTTCATCCCGCAGGACCAGAGCCGCTCGACACGAGCATCGCTCTGGAGGATGCGTTTCGGCTTCCAGTACAACTTCTAGGAAGCGGCTCGATTCAAGCACAAAGGGCGGCCACCTGGCCGCCCTTTTTTTATGGTGCCAGTTCGGGGTCAGTTACCTAACTCCGTTTGATTGAGTTAGGTAACTGACCCCGAACTGCTGAAGCAGGGTTCCTTACCCTCGCGCAGTGCGTGGTAGCGGCGATTTTCCTGCGTGACCGGAACGCCAACTGCCTGCCCCTGGGCCTGGGCGCGCAGAATCGCATCGAGCACAAGGTACTTGAGCTCCGATGCCGGGCGGGATGCGAAGCGGTCTTGCGGGATCTCGTAGCCATCACCGCCGCCGTAGAGGAAATCGGGCACGACAAGCGTGTACTCGCGATCCGGTTCGATTTCCTGCCAGCCGCTTTCTGTCGGCACCTGCAAACTGACGATGCGATCGAACTCGTTGCGGCTACGATCGACACAAACCCGGAAGCCCGAAACTTGCGGGAAATAGCCCTGGGCCTGCGGGCCGCCGCGATAGCCCGCCTCGATTACACGCTTGAACTCGGCGCCCGACAACGTCGTGTGACGCAGGAACGAACTGAAGCCGAATGTTCGTCCGATGTCATCGAAGAGAATGTCCTCTTCTATGAAATCGTCGAGTCGCAGGGTGCCTGAATTGATAAACGCGAAGTCGGCTTGGGGTTCGCCGAATGCCGTACGCATCTGGTCGACGATGAAGTTGCCCCAACTCGTCTCGGAACTCCTGACAACCTCCTCGCGTACGTCCATCGCAAACGCGGCGGTCCCGACGCGTGCGTAGAGAAACGGGAATTTCTTCAGCAGACGATCGTTCCACTTCGCGGCCAGGACCTCGTAGTCCGGGTCGGACGGTATCGACTCATCCACATCGATGCGTTTCTCACTTACAACGAAGTCCCCTGCGTCGTCAAACTCGACGTCGATCTGCCAGACAACCCGTGCGTTCGATGCGCCCTTGAGTACGAGGGCAGAGGTATCGCTGGCCGCACTGTACTGCGGCTCGTGATCATGGCCACCGACGATAAATGCCAGTTTGGGATGGTTGGCCTTGAGGCTCGCGATCTCGACGTCCTTCCACATAAGCAGGTGAGTAACACCGATGATCGCGTCAACGCCGCGGTTTTCGAATTCGATGATAGTCTTCTCGGCGACCGCCTTATAATCACGGTCGATCTCGAGATACTCGCGGTCATTGCCGCCATCGTAGGCGTGCAAAGTGAGTGAGAAGAAACCGATCGTCCTGCCATCGTGCTCGAGCGTGAACGCGGATTGCAGGGCCGTATCCGCAACCTCGTCACCGGTTTTGAACACGTAGTTGTCGCCCAGCCAGTCAAATTCGGAGGCTTTGATAGCGTCGACCAGCTGGCGTGAACCGCGACGATCGAACTCGTGATTGCCAGCCGTTACGTGCAGTGGCGCGACCGCGTTGACGAAATTCATGGCATCAACCATCTGCAGGCCGTCCCAGAGATTGCTCTCCAGCGAGGGATACAGGAAATCGCCGCCGTGCAGTACATGAACATCGCGCCCCTGTGCCTGCAACTCGCGTATTAGCGTGACTACGCGACTGAGGCTGCCTCGCTTGCCATCCTCGACGGCCCCGACGCGGTAAATGTCGTTGAGGTGGATGAATGTCAGCCCGCTCGATAGCTCTTCGGACTGCTGGTTTGACGTCGCCGCGCAGGCTGCAAAGAGCAGCCCGACAGCAACGAGTAGCGGTGTGATTTTGCTCATGCGGGCATGCTAACCTGAAACCATGAAAACGACACGTATTGCGCCGCTAGCTGCCTTGGCGCTGCTACTCTCAGCTTGCGCCTCGCAAGCTCCGACCTACGATCCGGAACAGGATCTGGGCCTGTTCTGGGTCAAGCATGCCGCCGAGTACGAGGCCGTGACCAGGCAGGTTTACCGCACGGCCACGCGAGCGTTACCCGGTTTCATCGCCGACAAGTCCTGGTCAGCCCTGCCATGGCAGACCAGTGCCGAGGACCTGCCCATCGCGGTCATTCTCGATGTCGACGAGACGGTTATCAACAACGTCGATTTTCAGATTCACTTCGAGCGCCCTTTTGCCAATTACAAACTCGACGACTGGGATCGGGAGCACACGGCTCACCCGGTGCCCGGTGTTGTCGAGTTCGTTGCGGCGGCCCGGGAGGCCGGAGTAACCACATTGTTCCTGACCAACCGGCCCTGCGAGCCGCGTGACGGACAGGCCTGCCCGCAAAAGCAGACCGTGATAAAAGCACTCGCAGACGTCGGCATCAGTACCGAACCGGAACACCTGACACTCGCCGACGAACAGCCCGACTGGAAGCGCGAGAAACTGGTCCGCCGGCAGTTAATTGGCCAGGACTATCGAGTCATCATGGTCATCGGCGACGACCTTGGCGATTTCGTGCCTTGTGTACGCAAGAAGGTCTACGCACCCTGCACTGAACCCGGCACTCGCGCCTCCCGCGCTGCGGCGCTCGAGGAGTATGCCGAATACTGGGGCAACGGCTGGTATATCCTGCCGAATCCGATGCACGGATCGTGGTCCTCTGTCCGCTAGAAGTCGCGATTTCGCTGCTATTATGGGCGACAGAAGACAGACAACTAACAACAAAACCCGCTGAAGGGGAACCCTATGTCCAAGGTTAAGTGTGGCCTGATCCAGATGGCGCTCAAGGGCGATGGCTCGATGCAACCCGAGGAGATCCGGGAGCGCATGATCGAGGCGCATATTCCGTACATCGAAGACGCTGGCAAGCAGGGAGTACAGGTGCTGTGCTTCCAGGAGGTTTTCACGCAACCCTATTTCTGCCCCAGCCAGGATCGCAAGTGGTACGCGGCCGCCGAGAAGATTCCCGACGGCCCGACGACGCAGCTCATGCAGGAGTACGCGAAAAAGTACAACATGGTCATCGTCGTGCCGATCTACGAGGAGCACATGACGGGCGTGTACTACAACACGGCTGCCGTCATCGACGCGGATGGCAAGTATCTCGGCAAATACCGTAAGACGCACATTCCCCAGGTCGATCCCGGCTTCTACGAGAAGTTCTTCTTCAAACCCGGGGATCTCGGCTATCCCGTTTTCGAAACCGCCTACCTGAAACTCGGTGTCTACATCTGCTATGACCGGCATTTCCCCGAGGGATGGCGTGCCCTGGCCCTGAACGGCGCCGAGTACATCGTCAATCCATCTGCTACGGTTGCGGGACTGTCGAAGTATCTGTGGGAACTCGAACAGCCGGCATCGGCCGCGGCGAACGGCGTGTTTATCGGCGCTATCAACCGTATCGGCACCGAGGAACCCTGGGCATCCAAGATGAATATGGGTGAGTTCTACGGCTCGAGTTACATCGTCAATCCGCGCGGCGCCATCGAGGCGCAGGCCAGTTACGGCGACGACGAGCTGCTGGTACACGAGATCGATCTCGACATGGTGCGCGAGGTTCGCGACACCTGGCAGTTCTTCCGCGATCGACGCCCGGAGACGTATGGACCGCTAACTGATGACTGAATTGCGGACGCTCAGCACGCTGCGGACGGTCGGTGAACACGTCGAACTCGACCTTGGCACCGACCTGCTCGAGAGTCCACGCTACAACGATGATATTGCGCCAACGAGAGCGTCGCAGCGCACCTGGTCGCGCTGGAACGTGGCGTCACTCTGGGTCGGTATGGCGATCTGCGTGCCGACCTATACGCTGGGCGGTGTGCTGACAGCCTATTTCGGCCTGTCCGTGTCGGAAGCCTTGTGGACGATCCTGATCGCGAACATCATCGTCCTGATTCCACTGACACTGAATGCCTACCCGGGCACACGTTACGGGATACCCTGCCCCGTCGTGTTGCGCGCCTCGTTCGGCATTATCGGCTCGAACGTCCCCTCGCTGATTCGCGCACTGGTTGCCTGTGGCTGGTTCGGCGTGCAAACACTCTTTGGCGGTATTGCCATTCACTTGTTGCTGTCCGCGCTGTTCGACGGCTGGGCAACACTCGGCGGCACCGGCGAGGTGCTCGGCTTTTTCATCTTCTGGGTAGCGAACCTGGCAGTTGTGATTCGCGGCTCCGAGTCGATTAAGTTTCTTGAGGCCCTCGCGGCACCCTTGCTGCTTATCGTCGCTTTCGGCCTGTTGCTGTGGGCCGTTCCCAAGATTTCTCTCACGGAAGTCCTTGCAACACCGGCAACGCGTCCGGAAGGAGAACCGGTTACGAAGTACTTCCTCTCGGGGCTGACCGCGATGGTCGGCTTCTGGGCGACGTTGTCTCTGAATATTCCGGACTTCAGCCGCTATGCACGCAAGCAACGCAGCCAGGTCCTGGGACAGATCATCGGCCTGCCACTGACGATGCTGCTGTTCGCGGGACTCGGCGTTGTGCTGACGGCTGCCTCGGTCGAACTCACCGGCGAAACCATTTCCGATCCGATCAACCTGATCGGCCGAATCGACAGCGACATCGGCGTCATCATTGCCATGATCATGATCATCCTTGCGACGATCTCGACCAACACGGCAGCGAATATCGTGTCTCCGACCAATGTCTTCCAGAACGTCGCGCCGAAGATCATCAACGAAGACCGCGGCGTCATCATTACGGGCATTATCGGTCTCGCACTGATGAGCTGGGAGCTGCTGAAGAAACTCGGCTGGCTCGAGACCGATGTCAGCGTCGAGAGCCTGTACTCGAACTGGTTGCTGGGTTACTCCAGCCTGCTCGGCCCGATCGCCGGCATCATGATCGTCGACTATTTCCTGATCAAGAACCAGGAGTACAATCTACTGGCCCTGTACCAGGACAACGCCGGGTACCCGGCCTGGAACCGGTCCGGCTTTATCGCTTTCCTGGTGCCGGTTGCGCTGACGCTTATCGCCGTAACGACCGGCCTGTTCTCATGGTTCTATGATTACGGCTGGTTCACAGGATCAATCCTGGGCGGGCTGATTTATTACTTCGTTGCGAGAAACGAACGAGGAGTCTCATCATGACGGTTCTGATCAAGGGTGGCGCGGTCGTCAACGCTGACCGCACTTTCAACGCTGATGTACTGTGCAGCGACGGCAAGATTATCGATATCGGGGACAACCTGGACGCTCCCTCGGGAGCTGCAGTTGTCGATGCGGACGGCCAGTACGTGATGCCTGGCGGCATCGACCCGCATACGCATATGCAATTGCCATTTATGGGCACTGTCACGACCGAAGACTTCTATTCAGGAACGGCCGCCGGCCTCGCGGGCGGCACGACGATGATCATCGATTTCGCGATACCGAACCCGCAGCAGAATCTCATCGAGACCTACATGCAGTGGCGTGAGTGGGCCGAGAAGTCCGTCGCCGACTACAGTTTCCATGTCGCCGTGACCTGGTGGGACGATACGGTGTATGAGGACATGGGCACGCTCGTGCGCGACCATGGCGTCAACAGCTTCAAACACTTCATGGCGTACAAAGGCGCCATCATGGCCGATGACGAGATACTGGTTAACAGCTTTTCACGCGCACTCGAACTGGGAGCCATTCCAACAGTGCATGCCGAGAACGGTGAGCTCGTATTTCGGCTGCAGAAGGAACTCTTTGAAAGTGGCATGATCGGACCCGAAGCACACCCGCTGTCACGGCCGCCGGAGTGCGAAGGCGAAGCAGCCAATCGTGCTATCCGCATTGCGGAGGTGCTCAAGGTACCGCTCTACATCGTGCACAACTCCTGCAAACAGTCGCTCGAGGCCATCACGCGTGCGCGCAATGAAGGCCAGCGCGTATTCGGTGAGGTCCTGGCCGGGCACTTGCTCGTCGACGATTCGGTTTACCGGCACGCCGACTTCGATACGGCGGCAGCCCATGTGATGAGCCCGCCGTTCCGTAGCCAGGAACACCAGGGCGCGCTCTGGCACGGCCTGCAGTCCGGGAACCTGCAGACCACAGCTACCGATCACTGTTGCTTCTGCGCCGATCAGAAGGCCATGGGCAAGGACGATTTCCGGCTCATTCCCAACGGCACCGGCGGCGTCGAAAACCGCATGGAGGTCCTGTGGCACCACGGCGTCGGGACCGGCCGCCTGACGATGAACGAATTCGTCGCCGTCACTTCGACCAATGCCGCGCAAATATTCAACATCTACCCCCGCAAGGGCAGCGTGTCCGTTGGCGCGGACGCAGATATTGTGGTCTGGGACCCCGAAGCGACGAAGACTATCTCCGCGAAGACGCATCATCAGAAAGTCGACTACAACATCTTTGAAGGCATGGAAGTCAAAGGCTGCGCGTCGCACACGATCAGCCACGGCAACATAGTCTGGGCAGATGGCAAGCTCAATGTCGAACGTGGCGCAGGGCGCTACGTCGACCGGCCGCCTTACGCGGACTTCTACAGCGCGATGAAGATCATGGCAGAACGTTCGCGGCCGGAACCGGTACAACGCTGATGGCTGACCAGCCTGACATTCGCAGCAGGCGGCTCGAGCAGGATGAAATTGCCGCCAATTTCAGCGACCTGCATCCGCCGCTGTCGCGTTCGGAGGCGCTGATCGAGGCGGACCGTTGCTATTTTTGCTTCGATGCCCCCTGCACAGAGGCCTGCCCAACGGGCATCGACATTCCGGTCTTTATCCAGAAGATTCGCAGCAACAACATTCGCGGCTCGGCCCGGACCATCCTGAGCGAGAACATCATGGGCGGCATGTGTGCTCGCGTCTGCCCGACCGAGGTGCTCTGCGAAGAAGCCTGCGTGCGCAACACGCATGAGGAAAAGCCCGTGGAGATCGGCTTGCTGCAGCGCTACGCGACCGACCCGGTCATCGACGCGAGAATGCAGTTATTCTCTCGTGCGGAGCCCACGGGCAAACGTGTCGCGGTGGTCGGCGGGGGCCCCGCCGGACTGTCCTGCGCCCACCGCCTCGCCGCCCTCGGCCACGATGTGGTTATTTTCGATCGCGATGAGAAGATCGGCGGCCTCAACGAATACGGCATTGCCGCCTACAAGACCGTCGACGACTTCGCGCAGACCGAAGCCGAGTACATCCTGGCAATTGGCGGCATCGAGGTGCGCAACAACTGCGCGCTGGGCACCGATGTCAGTCTCACCGAGCTACAGAGCGACTATGACGCCGTGTTCCTGGGGATCGGCCTGGGACGATCAAACGATCTCGGCGTTGACGGCGAGGACAAGGATGGCGTCGTGAACGCAACCGACTACATCGCCGAGCTGCGGCAGGCAGGAGATCTCGGCGAATTGCCGGTTGGCCGAACCGTTGTGGTCATTGGCGGCGGTATGACAGCAATCGACATCGCAGTGCAAAGCCGGCGCCTCGGTGCTGAGCACGTGCATATGGTTTATCGACGCGGTCCCGAGAATATGAGTGCCAGCACGTTTGAGCAGGCGCTGGCCCAGACATCCGGCGTAACGATTCACCACCGTGCGCCACCGAAACGCATTCTCGGCGACGAGTACGTCACCGGGGTCGAGTTCGAAACCGACGATGGCAAGTTCGTGCTTTATGCGGATGTCGTCTTCAAGGCGATCGGGCAGCATCTCAATGGCATCGAAGGACCTGCCACCGAGAATGGCCGTATCGTCATCGACGGCTGGCACCGGACGTCGCTCGACAAGGTCTGGGCCGGCGGCGACTGCGTCATTGACGGCGACGACCTGACCGTGACCGCTGTGCAGCACGGCAAGCTCGCTGCGATAGATATCGATCGCCACCTGGGGGAGCAATAGACATGGCTGACCTCAAGTCGACCTTCTTAGGAATAGAATCACCGAACCCGTTCTGGCTGGCGTCGGCCCCGCCGACCGACAAGGCCTATAACGTCAACCGTGCATTCGAGGCCGGTTGGGGCGGCGCTGTGTGGAAGACCCTGGGCGAAGATGGCCCGCCGATCGTCAACGTCAGCGGGCCGCGCTACAGTGCACTGCACAGCAATGATCGCCGCGTTATCGGCTTCAACAACATCGAGTTGATCACCGACCGCCCCCTGCAAACGAACCTCGACGAGATCCGCCAGATCAAGCGCGACTGGCCCGATCGTGCGGTGGTGGTGTCGGTCATGCTGCCGATGAACGAGGATGCGTGGGCGAAACATCTCCCGATGATCGAAGACACGGGGGCTGACGGCCTGGAACTCAATTTCGGTTGCCCGCATGGCATGTCCGAACGTGGCATGGGCGCTGCGGTGGGCCAGGTACCCGAATACATCCAGATGGCAACCGAGTGGGCCAAGAGCGCCGCGTCAATACCGGTCATCGTCAAGCTGACACCGAATGTCGCCAGTATCCTGCCGCCCGCGAAGGCTGCCCAGGCTGGCGGCGCGGATGCCGTGTCCCTGATCAACACGGTCAACTCCATTATGCGTATCAATTACGACACGCTGACGATGTACCCGACGACAGACGGCATGGGAACCCATGGCGGCTATTGCGGCGAGGCCGTGAAGCCGATTGCCTTGAACATGGTTGCCGAGATCGCGCGTACACAAGAGACCAGCAAGCTGCCGATCTCCGGCATTGGCGGCGTAACCGACTGGCGCGATGCCGTCGATTTCCTGGCGCTGGGCGCCGCGAACGTGCAGGTGTGCACAGCCGCCATGGTCTACGGCTTCAAGATCATCGACGACCTCGCTGATGGGTTGTCGACTTTCCTCGATGAGAAAGGCCTGCAGCTCGATGAGTTGATCGGCAAGGCCGTACCGAGTGTCACCGACTGGCAGCACCTGGACCTGAACTACGTCGAGAAGGCCGTCATCGATCAGGACCTGTGCATCAAGTGTGGGCGCTGCCACGTTGTCTGCGAAGATACGTCACACCAGGCTATAACCCATACTGTCGATGGCGAACGACGCTTTGAGGTTATCGACGAAGAGTGCGTCGGCTGCAACCTGTGCGTTAGCGTTTGTCCGGTGGATAGTTGCATCACGATGCACCAGGTCAGCGACGACAAGGAAGCGGCGCTGCCCTGGACGGACCACCCCAACAACCCGATGCGGAAAACGGATTAGCGAATGAGCATAGCGAACGAAGACCTGATCAACGCAGCGACCGAGGCTCGCCACAATGCCTACAACCGCTACTCGAACTACAGCGTTGGCGCCGCCATCGTCGATGACCGGGGACACCTGCACGTCGGTTGCAACATCGAGAACGCGGCCTACCCGCTCGGCAGCTGCGCCGAGGCCGGCGCGATTGCCGCGATGGTGCAGCAGGGCGGTAAGCGCATCGTGAAGATTGCCGTGGTCGGCGGCGCGAATGAGATCGGCCCGTGCACGCCCTGCGGCGGCTGCCGCCAGCGCATCAACGAGTTTGCAGATGACAAGACCGTGATCCTTGCCATCGATGACAGCGGGGACTGGCAAGAGTACTCAATAGACGCACTCTTACCAGCCTCCTTTCATTTACCCTGAATCGCCGCTCCTACTCCTGAAGCCCTCTCCCCGGTGTCCACGGCACCTTGGCGATGTCCATGGCTTCCTTGAGCGCCGCGTAATCGACATCGACCAGCTGCGTTAGCTCAGCAACGGTCTCGTCGTAGAGCTTCCGCGCGATCCGCAGCGATTCCTTCTGCGCAGCCGTTGGCCCGTGAGCGCTGCTTGTCGGGTCGAAGCGCGCATGCCAGAGACGAGCTCCCACAGACATGATCTCCAGATCATTGTAGAAGTCCCGCAACTCGTTCCCGGTCAGCTTCTCGCCCGATTCCCTGAGACCTTGCTGGATGGTGTTCGCCAGTTCGTACAGCGAGCCGTCCGTCATCGAGCGGTGCAGCGTCGCCTTGACCGCGTCCAGCTCGGCAATGACTGCATCGACGGCCGTGCTGCTGCCCATCGCCGCGCGCATCAACTCGTCGACCTGGGCCTCAAACAACACGCGCTGCTGCTGCGTGCTGCCTGCCAGGACCGGATCCGGGCGAATCGAAACGACGTTGAAGGTCTGCTTCTGGCCGAGGTCGGTCATCACGCCATCGACGCGCTTGTGCATGGACACGGAGTAACTGCCGGGCACGATCAGGATGCCTGCGCCCTCATGCGGCTCCTCTCCCTCGGCTACGGGTTCCCAGGGCTCTACCGATGGATAGCGCAGATCCCAGGCCACGCGATTGAAGCCTGCCGTGGCGGGTGCGACGACCTGGTTGATGATCGAGCCGTCCGGATGCGCGATCAGGAAGACGATTGCAGGTGCATCCTCGCGCGACTCGGCAATGACCGTATCCCAGTCCGCGGCAACGACGTCCTCATTCTCGGCTTCCTTCTCTTTTTCGACTTCGCGGCGCGCGTCCTTGCTGCTCATGATTTCTTCGGCGAGGTAGTACGTGAAGGTCGCTCCAAAGGCCGGGTTCGGGGCCGTATAGAACGAGTCACCCTGGCTGGCCTTGCACGTCGGCTCATCACAACCCAGCGGGCGCCTCGGCACGTACCAGTCCGCTTTGCGAACCGGGAACAGCACGCTGCCCGAGTCCAGCATGTCTTCGCTTACATCGCGCAGCGGCGTGTAGTCGTCGAGTATGTAGAAACTGCGACCAAATGTGGCGCCGACAAGGTCGTTCTCGCGCGTCTGGATAACGAGGTCGCGGAACGCGATGTTCGGCGCACCGCCTTTGAGCTTCGTCCAGGTGCGGCCTGCATTCACGGTGAAGAAGACACCAAATTCCGAACCCACGAACATCAGCTCAGGCTTCACATGATCCTGCACTACCCGCCAAAGAATGTGGCGTTCCGGCAGGTTACCCGAAATACTCTTCCAGCTGCCGCCGCGATTCTCACTCTTGAGAATGTACGGCGCCAGGTCACCGCTTTTGTGATCGTCCACAACCACGTAAACAGTGTCCGCGTCATGCAGGTCAGCTTTGATGTCATTGACGAAGAAGCGCTTGGGCACGCCCGGCAATGAATCGATGGTCTTCCAGTTCGCGCCACCGTCTTCAGTGATTTGAATCAGGCCATCGTCGGTGCCGACGTATACCAGCCCTTCGACGAGCGGCGACTCGGACAACGACGTGATCGTGTTGAACTGCGACATCGCCCAGAGGTCACGAGGCGCATCATAGCTCCAGGTGCGTCCCATGATCGGCTGGCGCACACGATTCTCGTTGCGCGTCAGGTCCCCGCTGATGGGCGTCCAGCTATCACCGTAGTTGTCACTCTTCCACACGCGCTGTGTGCCGAAGTACAGCGTCTTGGAGTCGTGCGGACTGATGAGAATCGGCGCATCCCAGTTGAAACGATCGGGCGCTTCGCCCTCTCGAGCCTGCGGCTTGATGTACACCTGTTCGCCAGTCCGGCGATCGAAGCGCGTCAGGTTGCCCTGCTGCCACTGGGCGTAAATGATATCCGGGTTGTTCGGGTCAACAGCGGACTGGTGGCCATCGCCGAACAATGTCACAAACCAGTCGCTGGTACGGATTCCCACCATGTTCATCGTGCGCGACGGACCGCCCTGGCTGTTGTTGTCCTGCGTACCGCCGTACACATTGTAGAAAGGCTCGTCGTAGTCAACGGCGACCTTGTAATACTGCGTGATTGGGAGGTTTTTGATGAAACGCCAGGTCTCGCCAAGATCAAAGCTCTCATAAACGCCACCATCGGTGCCGATCAGCAGGTAGTTGGGGTCGTCTTCGCGAAACGCGAGTGCGTGATGATCGCCGTGCTTGTTCTCTGCCGGCTGTGGAATAAACGTATCGCCGCCATCCTGCGTCATACGCATGAGGGCATCCATCTGGTAGACGTGGCCCTCGAAATGCGGACTGGCGAAGATTTCCTGGTAGTAGTGCGGGCCAGTCGCGCTGGACAGGTAGTCGTTCTTCTTCTCCCAGCTCTCGCCGCCGTCGTCAGACCGCCAGAAACCACCGGTGCGATTGTCGAGCTCGATGGTCGCGTAAATCGTATCGGGATCCTGCGGGCTGATCGCCAGTCCGGTCTTGCCCATCATCTCGTCGGGCAGGCCGTTGGTCAGTTCACGCCAGGTTTCGCCACCGTCGACAGACTTGTGAATACCGGTACCCGGCCCGCCGTCCATGACGACTGCAACATTGCGCAGGCGCTGCCACGTAACCGCGTACATCACGTCCGGGTTGCGCGGGTCCATATGCACTTCGTTGACGCCCGTGTACTGGTCGTCTTCGTCCTTATTACCGAAACCGTCGCCGAGAACCTTGCGCCAGTTCTCGCCACCGTCAGTAGATTTGTACAGACCGCGATCACCGCCACCCGACCACAGCGGGCCCTGCACAGCCACGAAGATCGTGTCCGAGTCGCGCGGGTCGATCCGTATCATGCCGATGTGCTCGGAATCCTCGAGGCCCATGTTCTCCCAGCTCTGGCCACCATCCCGACTGCGATAGATACCGTCGCCGTAGCCGACGTGGCGACCGCTGACATTTTCGCCAGTACCTACCCAGACCGTGTTCGTGTTGCTCGGGTCAAGGGCTAGGCAGCCGATGGAATAGGAGCCCTCGTTATCGAATACCGGGGTCCATGTCGTGCCGGCATTGTCGGTCTTCCAGACACCACCGCTACCAACACCGACATACCAGGTACTCGGGTCCGTCGGGTCAATCACGATGTCGGCAATTCGCCCCGACATAAACGCCGGCCCGATGCTGCGCATCTCAAGGCCCTTGAATGTCGCCTCGTTGAACCCGGGCTCGGGTTTCTCATCTTCTTGCGCAAATGCGGTCGCGAAAAATGCGAGGCTCAGCATTGCGATGGCTTTGATTATTCTCATGACTACCTCTTCTTGTTGCGCTTCTTCTTCGGCTTTGGCACCGGAAGTTCTCTCTCAGTCAGGACGAAGAGTTCCGTTAGCCACTCCGCGTCCTCTATCTCGTCCTCTATGAGGAACGAATTCTTTGCCCCTGGATACGGGGGTGCTTCGACAACCATGCCGATGTACTCCCGTCCCGCCTGGGTGGGTTTGACGAACAACTGGTTGTCGCAGATAAGTGCGACAACTTTGCCGTTCAGATACAGGCTGGTTCCGCCAAACATGTGACGGTAGGACACATCGCAGCCATTTTGTACCTGGTCGATAATGAAGTCGACGAAGTCCTGATCGTTAGCCATTCGATGTCACCTCCTGCCGCATTGGCAATGATGGTTGCGCCCCGAGCTTCGTTGTCGCCGCCGCGCCGGCAGCGCAGGCGAACTCTAGCGCGTCTTGCGGCCGCTGCCCCTCGACTAGCGCTACCGTAAGTGCCGCAGTGAATGTATCACCCGCGCCGGTTGCGTCAATCGAATCCACGGCCGGTGGCCGCGCCTCGGCAATGACCTCGCCATCCTGTTCCAGTGTTGCCGGGCCCGCACCACGCGTGGTGGCAACCAGCCCGTTGCAGGCCTGCAGTGTCTCTCCATACCAGGCCGATTCGGTCTCGTTCACGATGATGAGATCCGCTCGCTGCAGTACGGACACATCAATTCTCGCGGCCGGCGCCAGGTTCACGGACAGAAAGCCGCCGAATTCCGACGCTGCCTTCGCCACTGTATCCGCTGGCACTTCGAGCTGGCAAATCAATGCATCCGATTCCGGAACCTCGATGTCGTCCGGGGCCAGGTGCCGGTTTGCGCCCGGTGCGACGACAATCTGGTTTTCTCCCGACGGCGCGACGGCAATCAAGGCGGTGCCGGTTGGTATTCCCGGCAGCGCGACGCATTGAGACAAATCAACACTACCCTCCCGGAGCAGCGCTAGCGCCTCGTCCGCTGCTGCGTCGTCGCCTGTTCTTGCGATTAACGTTACGTCAGCACCCAGGCGCCTCGCCGCCAGTGCCTGGTTCGCGCCTTTCCCACCCGGATATCGGTACAGCTCGGCACCGGTTACCGTCTCGCCCGGCGCGGGGAGGCGCGCCGCCTTGGCGACGATGTCGAGGTTGACTGACCCAATGACGGTAATCGATGGCATTAGCGGTCTCCGAAGCGAGCGAGGCGTTCGATGAGTAGCGCATAAAAGCCTGCCGCGTCGATATCGCTGGCCCACGCCACGTTGTGTGGCCGATCGGTCACGTGCCAGTAGTCGACGGCCGTGTGGCCGAGCGTCAGCTCGGATTCTTTCTCGACCGAGATGTTGCAGCGCCTGGTCTCGAATAGCTCTGGCCGCAGCAACCATGCCACCGTGCACGGGTCGTGCAGCGGCGCGCCCTCGGAACCGTATTTTTTCGTGTCGTAGCGATGGAAGAAACTCAACATGTCTGCCGTGGCGACGGCGACATCGTTGCCAAGGTCTCGAATATGCGCAACGCGTTCGCGCGTCGACAGGACCTTGTGGGTAACGTCGAGCCCCATTGCCGTAACCGGTTTGCCGCAGTTATAGACGATATCCGCTGCGTGCGGATCGACGAGAATATTGAACTCCGCCGACGGCGATCGATTGCCACCTTCGCGCATTGCCCCACCCATTGAGACGATTTCGCGTACACCATTGAGGATCGCCGGTTCGCGCTCTATTGCCGTGCCGAGATTGGTCATGGGACCGGTTGGAACCAGGGTGACGCTTCCCTCCTCCGCATCCAGTAGAGTCTCTATGAGATAGTCGACCGCATGTTGCTCCTGCAACGGAGTTTCCGGTTCGAAAACGTCCACGCCGTCGATACCGGTGTTGCCGTGTATGTACTCGGCCGTGATCGCATCCAGCACCATGGGTTTTTCGCAGCCTGCGTAGACAGGCAGCGCTTGGTGCCCTGCGAGGTCGCACATCATGCGCGCGTTGCGCTGCGTCAGTTCGAGCGGCACGTTTCCAGCGACCGTGGTGATGCCGAGGATGTCGAGCTCATCCGGCGACGCCATCGCGAGAAACAGGGCGACAGCGTCGTCCTGACCCGGATCGCAGTCGATGATTATCGGGCGCGGCGCCAAGGTATCAAAACGTCAGCAGCAAACCGGCCAGCGCCGCACTCATCAGGTTCGAAAGTGAGCCCGCGAGCACGGCTTTCAGTCCCAGCTGTCCGATCAGGTCCCGCTTTTCGGGGACCAGCACACCGAGACCACCGAGCAGGATGGCAATGGACGACAGGTTAGCGAAGCCACACAACGAGAACGTCACGATGGCGACGGTGCGATCACTCATACCTGCCAGGTAGTCGTTCAGATGCGAGAACGCGACAAACTCGTTGAGGATCAGCTTCTCGCCGAACAACGCGCCGGCTGCCTGCGCTTCGGCCCAGGGCACACTCAGCAAGTACATCAGCGGACTGAATAGCCAGCCGAGAATCAACTGCAGGGTCACCGGCGCGGTCACCAGCACTTCACCGACTGAAAGCGCTTCCATACTCAGGAAAGCCGCCTCATCGACCACTGTTCCCGCCTCGAAGAGCACTTTGTCGGTGCCGGGAACCAGTACGGCTTGCGCCAATTCCTGGCCCAGCACCGCTTCCCGCAGCAACTCAATCAAGACCGGAGGACCATCGATGCCGACGAGTCCCAATACACCACCTACTAGACCATTGAACAGGGCGATCAATGCGACGAACGCAATCAACATCGCACCAATGTTTGCTGCCAGCCGCAGGCCATCGGTCGTGCCCGATGCCGCCGCCAGGATCACATTCTTGTGCTCACTCTTCTCCATGACGAGCTTCTCGTGCTCGCGCGCCTTCACTACATGGTCGTCGGGCATGATGATCTTCGCCATGAGCAGGCCACCCGGTGCCGCCATGAAGGCAGCCGCGAGCAGGTATTTGAGCTCAGCACCCATGAGCGCGTATCCCGCGAGCACGGTACCAGCAATAGACGCGAGGCCGGAAACCATGACCGCGAACATCTGTGGTTCGGTCAGGTTCTTGAGGTAAGGGCGTACGGCGAGCGGCGCCTCGGTCTGGCCAACGAAAACATTGGCCGCCGCGTTCATGGATTCCACTGCGCCCGTTCCGATAACTTTGTGAAGGAAACCGCCGACGAGTTTGACAATCCACTCCATGACGCGCAGGTAGTAAAGCACCGACATCAGGGCCGAGAAAAAGATAATGATCGGCAAGACGTTGATGGCGAAGCTGAAGCCAATCACGTCGGTGTCAGCCAGCGGGCCAAACACCATGTCGATGCCGGCCCCGGAATACCCGATGACCGCCATCACGCCTTCACTCATGATCTCGATGGCCCTGCGACCCTTGTCCCAGTACAGCACGATGGTCGCGATCACAACCTGCAGGGCGAACGCGGCACCAACAATGCGCAGATTGACCGCCTTGCGATTGCTGGAGAACGTGAACGCGATTGCAAGGATCACAGCGATCCCGGCGATGCCGATTAAGTTGGACATGGACCCCCCGGAGTATTCTTATTCTTGATCCGGCTAGTTTACCGCATCAGGGGCCCTTAACCGGTCAAAATCTCGTAGATTACGGGGCGTGCCGACGGTGCTGCGTCGCCCAGAATTACGGCGTCGAGCAAGTGCTTCTCCGCCTCTGCCGCATCGTCTTTCGACGCGGCGTGTATGACCGCCAATGGCGTGCTCGCGTCGAGTTCGGTGCCTATAGGGGCAATTTCACTGAGGCCCACAGATAAATCCAGCGCCTCGCCGACCCGGCGACGGCCACCGCCAAGCTCGATGATTGCGTTTCCGACCGCACGCGTATTCACTTCGCCGACAACGCCCTTCGCATGGACCGGGTGGATGACAGGCGCTTTGGGCAGGTAGCCCGCGTAGTTGTCGAGCAGGTCGGCAGGCCCTCCGAGCGCCGTTACCATGCGTGCAAACACTTCGGCAGCCCGGCCATTCTCCACAGCCTCATTGCATTTCGCAGAAGCGGCGTCCCGGTCGGTTTCAATGCCGCCGACCACGAGCATCTCCGCGCACAGCGCCATGACGACCTCATCCAGGCGCGTTTCGCGAACTTCGTTGAGCAGGTACAGGATCGACTCTTCGATCTCCAGCGCGTTCCCCGCCGTCGATCCCAGCACCTCGTTCATGTCGGTGATCAAAGTGTGCGTTTCCACGCCGAGGTTCGAGGCCGTCCCGATGATGCTGTTGGCAAGATCCCGGGACTCCTCAGGCGTCTTCATGAATGCTCCGCTTCCGACCTTGACGTCCATGACCAATCCACCAAGGCCTGCGGCTATCTTCTTCGAGAGGATGGACGCGGTTATGAGCGGCACCGACTCCACCGTCGCTGTTACATCACGTATCGCGTACAGCCGCCGATCCGCGGGCGCCAGCTCCGGAGTCTGGCCAATGATTGCGCACCCGACTTCGGCGACGACCCTTCGAAACGTGTCGAAGTCGGGCATTGCATTGTAGCCCGGTATGGACTCCACCTTGTCGGTGGTCCCGCCCGTGTGCCCGAGGCCACGTCCCGAGATCATTGGCACGTGACAACCGCAGGCCGCCGCGATTGGCGCAAGCAGGAAGCTGACCTTATCGCCAACGCCTCCCGTCGAGTGCTTGTCGACGACAGGACCATCGAAGCCCAGGTCGTCCCATTCGAGGACCGTGCCCGACTTAGCCATTTTCGCGGTCAGCCTCGCTGCTTCGTCGAAGGACATCGAATTCAGGCAGATCGCCATTGCGAGCGATGCCACCTGTTCTTTCGGCAGGCTTTCGTCAGCTAGCCCGTCGACGAAGAACTGGATTTCCTCGTCGCTGAGTTCCCCGCCATCGCGCTTCTTGCGTATTACGTCGGTGAATAACATGACTATCCCTTGTCAAATCCTCGTAATGGGAGATCGTCGCCGCGTTGCAGCCAGTTCTCGGCAGGGTAACGGCAGTTTCGATCGATCACATGCAGCGTATACGCATGCCGGGACTTTGACGAGCGGTTGGTGGCACTCAGGTGTGGCGCACGGCCGTTGAAGATGACGAGCGTCCCTGTTTCGGCTTCAGCAGCGACTTTGTGCTCCTCCGGCCACGGTGTGTCGTCGAGCACCTCCGTGATCAGCTTGCCGTCCGGCTTGCGATAGTTGCGTTTTTTGAGCGGCAACTTGTGGCCGCCCGGAATGAACTGCATGCAGCCGTTTTCCAGGGTCGCATCTTCGAGCGCGAACCAGAACCCCACGCAAGACTCCGGCTCGGTATAGATGTAGGTCGAATCCTGGTGACAGACGACCTCGCCGCCGATATTGGGCGGTTTGAAGATATACATCGATTGCAGGATGACCGGATCATCGAGGCCGATAGCTTTGACGGCCGCAGCGAGCCCGGGGGTCCGCGAGAAGCTGTCGAACACGGCATCAAGATCGTGCATGGCGTGCCCCATCTTGTTCAGGCAGTGCTCTTTTTCCTGGCGCAGCTCACCGTGTTCGTCGAACGCGTCATCTTCGAGAAAGAAGCGAATTTTGTCGCCGGAATCGATGAAATAGCTATCGTCGAGCTGCGTCTGCTTGGTCGTCGAGAAGACACTGCGCACGGCGGATGGATCGAATTCGTCAACCAGCTCCAGTGCCCGTTGTCGCAAGCGGGCGCACTCTTCCTTCGCCACG
This sequence comes from uncultured Woeseiaceae bacterium, assembly GCA_964557165.1. Classification (GTDB taxonomy): domain Bacteria; phylum Pseudomonadota; class Gammaproteobacteria; order Steroidobacterales; family Woeseiaceae; genus UBA1847. Next base: position 4,912 of record CAZKZE010000007.1, on the reverse strand, counting down.
AACCCCTTCAGCACGATGACACCAGCCTCGCGATACGCTGCGACCATGTCCTCGGTGAGACGGCCATTGGCCGGTGCGTCGAATATTGGGATCGAATTGCGGATGTCGGAATCCTGAGTCACGGAGCATTACCTTAGAGCAGGCAATCCGGTCAAACAAGGGAAGGATTCCGCTATACTCGTCGGTAACCGGATACTAGGCAAATCACTATCCGTTAATCACAACCTAACCTTTCCTTCGGGGGAAAAATAATGAAGAACCAAAGGGTTAAGGGTCTATTGTTCGCATCCATAGCCTCCGCGCTGGCAGTTTCGCCGGCCGCGGTCGCTCAGAATGGCGACGATGCCCTGATTGAAGAAATCATGGTCACCGCGACCAAGCGCGAGACGAGCATCTACGAGGTGCCCATCGCGATCAGTGCGTTTGAAGGCGACAAGCTCGCCGAGCAGGGCATCGTCGATATCGTGGATATCGGCAAGTTCGTACCAAACCTGAATATCACGCAGTTCTCCGCCGGCCACATTTCGTCGGCCAACCCGTTTATTCGTGGCATCGGACTGCAGGATCACCTGATCACGACGGATCCGGGCGTGAGCGTCTACGTGGACGGCGTCTACCTCGGTCGCCAGGTCGGCCAGAACTGGAACCTGACAAATATCGAGCGTGTCGAGGTACTGCGTGGCCCTCAGGGCACGCTGTACGGCCGTAACTCGATTGGTGGCGCGATCAATCTCATTACCAAGACTCCGGGATCACTTGAAGGCGTCAAGGTCGGCCTCGAGGTCGGTAGCCGCGGTCGGCTCAACGGCGACTTCTACGCCGATACGAATATCTCGGACAGCGTTGCCCTGGCGTTTACAGGCGGCTACAAGAGCCGCGACGGTGTCGGCGACTTCCTGAACCTTCCCAATGCCGGTATTGGAGTTGGCGAGACCAAGGAAGTATTTGGTCGTGCAGCGCTGCGCTACGCTCCGAATGACAACTTCTCGCTGGTCCTGGCGTACGACGCCAATAACGGCGAAGGCGGTCTTCGTCCCTACACGACTTTGATCGACGAATTGCCGAATGGCGCGGTCTATCAAGCGGGCTATCGCAATTCCGATCTCTCTGCTGATCCGTATGACAACAACACGGGACAGGCCAGCCAGACTATCGTCACCAACAAGGCCGAAGGCATTTCGCTGACAGCCGACTGGAACTGGAACGACGACCTTTCATCGAAAATCATCGCCAGCAGCCGTACCTCGGAATACAAGGCGGGTCTTGACGACGACAGCTTTGAAGACGACTTCCTGTCGTTCCCGGAGACCGGCGAGGCCAACCAGACGTCGCTGGAGTTCCAGTTGAGTGGGGACATGGGTGCACTCGACTTCGTATCGGGCCTCTACTACTTCGAGGAGGATGGCTTCAACAACCAGGACCCGACTGTCTTCCTGACGTTCCCGGGGACTTTCTTCTTGTCACAGGATGTCACGAGCATGGCAATCTACGCCAATCTCGGTTACGACATCTCGGATAAGTTCCGCTTGTCCGGCGGCCTGCGCTATACGCAGGACGAGAAGAGCGCTTTCACAGATGTGGGCAGTGGCCCTTATGATGACAGTCGCGACTTCGACGAGATCAGCTGGGAACTGGCCGCGAATTACTCGTTCGACAATGGTCTGACGGGCTATGCTACGGTCCAGACCGGCTACCAGTCCGGCCAATACCCGGCACGTCCATTCTGCCTGTTCGGCGATCCTGACCCTGACGACGATGACGATTGTTTCAAAGCCAGCGACAACATTACGGCGATGAACTTCGAGGTCGGCATCAAAGGCCAGATTACTGATCGTTTCCAGATGAGCGCGGCGATCTTCACGACGCAGTACGCTGACCTTCCCTACCAGGTCAGCACCACGTCGGGTGGCGGCTTCAGCACGGTCAACCTGATCGTCGATCAGACGTCGACGGGCTTCGAGTGGGAAAATACGTACTTCTTTACTGACAACTTCTCGTTCCAGGCTACGCTGGGCTACATCGATGTCAGTGTCGACGAGCAGCAGGGAGTGACGCCTGTTGCACCGCTGACGCCGGAATTGACCTGGTCATTGAGCCCCATGCTGGCAATTCCGTTGGCCGGCGGCGGCGAGGTGAGCATGCGACTCGACTACTCGTACCGCGACGATATGTATGGTGAGCCGAGTTCCGATCCGGGTCGTTTGACGGCGATCGCGAGTCGTTCGATTATGAACGTGGACATTGCCTATCACTCGCCAGACGGCACCTTCACAGCGGGCATCTACGGCCGCAATGTCTCGGATGAGCGCTACGATAACGCCAGGCTGAACACAGGGGATTACATCCTGCAGATCCTGAGCAACGATCCGAGCGAATTCGGACTGCGACTGGTCAAGAGCTTCTGAATTCCCTTTTCAGGAGTAACCAAGAGCCGGCTTTAAGCCGGCTCTTTTTTTGTACACGGATGTACTTATGCCGCGGAGCACATGGATGTGCGAGAGCGGCGTTGTGACACACCTCGGTGCTACAATACGCCACTGAGAGGGAACCATGACAATAATAAGATACTGTTTATTAAGCCTTTTTTTAGTTCTATCGATCGCCGCCTGCGGTCCTCGTGAACAAGCCTCTGAATCACCGAAACCGGCGGACGACGAGCGTATCGACCTGATCGTGAAAGGCGATCACATCGTCAGCATGGATCCATCCGGCACGCTCCTCGAAAACGGCGCTGTCGCGATCGATGAGGGCCTGATCATCGCGATCGGGACTGCGGCGGACATCGAAAGTGAGTACACAGCGGTCGAAGTACTCGATGGCGATAACAGGATCGTAATGCCGGGCCTCGTCAACGGCCATTCGCATGCCGCCATGACCCTGCTGCGCGGCGTTGCCGATGATCTCTCGCTCATGGACTGGCTGCAGAACTATATTTTTCCGGCCGAAGTGGAGTTTGTTGATGCCGAGTTCGTACGCATCGGCACCGAACTTGCGTGTTGGGAGATGATTCGTGGCGGTACGACGACATTCGTCGACATGTACTACTACCCCGACACGATAGCCGAGGTTGTCGACAGCTGCGGCATGCGCGCAATGATCTCCGCCACGGTCATTGATCAGCGGAGCCCGGATGCCGAGAACGCCGACGACTCCATCAGCAAGGGCGTTGGCTTCGTCAATCGCTGGTCCGGGAAGAACAGTCGAATCTCTCCGATCTTCGGCCCCCACGCAAACTACACATTGAACGCCGAGCAACTGGCGGCGACACGAGCTGCGGCGATGGAGCTTGGTGTCCCGATCAGCATCCACGTCTCGGAGTCACCGTTCGAACTGCAATATTCGCAGGATACGTACGGCATGCCGAGTATCGAATTGTACGAGTCGATCGGTTTCTTCGAAGGACCGACGATCGCGGCGCACGTGGTCTGGCCAACGAAGGAAGAGATTCCGATTCTCGCCGAGCGCAAGGTCGGTGTCATTCACAACCCGACATCTAACATGAAGATCGCTTCGGGAATCGCGCCGATTACGGAGATGCTCGCTGCGGGCGTGCGTGTCGGACTTGGCACTGACGGTGCCGCGAGTAATAACGATCTCGATATGTGGGAAGAGATGCGCCTGGCGTCACTGCTGCAAAAGGTTGACCGCATGGACCCGGAAGTCATCCCCGCCACGACCGTGTTGGGCATGGCGACCAGCGGCGGTGCGACGGCGATCGGACTTGGCGATTCGATCGGCTCTCTCGAAGTCGGCAAGCGCGCCGACCTGATCCAGGTTGCGTTTGAAGACGTACATCATATCCCGACGTACAACGTCGTCTCGCATCTCGTGTTCGTTAGTGATGAACAAGACGTTGCCTCCGTCGTTGTCGACGGCAAGGTCCTTATGAAGGAACGTGAGATGCTGACGATCGATACCGCCCGCGTACGTACAGAGGCGACGGCGCTGGCCGCGCAGATTCAGGCCGCGCTCAACGAAAGGAACCAGGCCAGGTAGACCAAGAGGGGACTCGTTATGGGCAGGAACATAGGTGCAGGTATTGCCGGCGTCGTCGTTGCCGGTTTGCTCGTCTGGGTCGTCGAGATGATCGGCCACTCGGCCAACCCGATGCCCGAAGGCCTCGACTACAACGACCGGGAGGCAATGCATGCATATATTACATCGCTGCCTGTCTGGGCACTGTTACCCGTCGTCGTGGCATGGATCGTCGGCACCTTCGGCGGCACTTTGGCTGCCTGTCGAATCGGTACGGCACCGGCCTATATCTTCGCGTTACTCGTCGGCGGATTCGTTCTGCTCGGCATCGGCCTCAATCTCGCCGCGTTCCCGCATCCCACCTGGATGGCGATCGCCGGCGTCATTGGCACCATTGCCGCCGCCTGGCTCGGTATGCTGCTGGGCGGCGCGAAGAAGGAAGCCGTATGACGGCTATCCAGGACCTGCTGCCGCATAACCACTGCTACGGCTGCGGCGCCGACAATGACCAGGGGATGCAGATCAAGAGTCATTGGCAGGGCGACGAGTGCGTCTGCCGATACACGCCAAGGCCTGAGCAGTGTGCGGGTCCGGAGCACTTCGTCTACGGCGGCACGATCGCGAGCCTGATCGACTGCCACAGCGTCGGCACCGCCCTGTCCAATTACTACCTGCAGGAAGGTAGAGAGATCGGTGCGGCACCAGAGATCTGGTGCGTTACCGGCCGGCTCACCGTGAACTACCTCGCGCCAACGCCGATTGATAAGGATGTCGAGCTGCGCGCCACTATCGAAGAGGTCGGTGAGAGAAAGACGCTCGTCAAGTGCCGGGTTTTCTCGGGCGATGTTCAGACCGCCGACGGTGAGGTCATCGCCGTGCGTGTCCCGGATTCGTGGAAGGCCTAGAGGAAGCTCTTGCCGTAGTCCATGGGCGGCAG
>CAZKZE010000006.1:0-64666 GCA_964557165.1 uncultured Woeseiaceae bacterium | reverse complement strand
GCTGTGTCGTTGATGTTTCAGCGGTAAGTTGAACGTCTGCTAAGCGCCCAATACCTGCCGGTCAAACGGCCGCTTTCGGGGTATGATTAACTTCCGTTAATGACCCAAAGCGGCCGGCGGCGGGATAAACGAATCGAGATCTGCCTATTTTCGCTGACGAAGATAGAGGGACAAGAAATTCATGCGTAAGAGCTTGCTGATCGGCCTTTTCATATTCTTCGTTTTGGCCACCTCCACTTATTTATACTTAGTCGGTCGCGAGTACGAGTTCCGATTTACGGAAGCAGAGCTACAGGCGAAGCTCTCCGAACGACTACCTTTAACAAGAACATACCTGTTCATATTTAACGTCGTTCTCGACGAACCAAGATTGGCATTGGTGGATGGTTCAGACAGGGTGAATGCGGGCCTCAATGTCACACTAAATATTTGGATAAACGATGAGCCGCTTCCGTTGGGTGGAATGCTGGATGTCTCCGGAGGTGTTATTTACGAGAACTCAACCGGACAATTTTTCCTAACTGATCCGGCAATCGAGAATTTCGATGTTCGGGGAGTCCCTTCCGAGTATTCGGACAGGGTAGTCTCGGTTCTTACAAAAGCGATTGGGCAGTACTACATGGACCATCCGATCTACACACTTCGCAGTTCGGACGCCAAGCAGGCCGCTGCTAAGCTCGTTTTGAAGAAAGTAATCGTCGAAAATAGAGTGCTCGTTATCACGCTTGGTATATAGGCCAGGTTGGTTTCGCGAATGCTATTTCACTGGCCGCTTCTAGCCGATAGGCGACTGTCACCAGGAAGATGAACGCATGACTGCTATCGTTGAAAGCCGCCGCTCGACGTTTCCGCGGTAACGCCATCGCCGTTCGTTTGGACGGGACGCTAGACTTTCTCAGTCTTATCCAGCAGGCTCGAGAGAGTTTCATCGCCCAGCGTGTTGCCGACGGCCGAGTCGATGGATCCGCCCAGTTGATCGATCGCGCCTGCCCATTTCGGATCGCGGTAGGAACCTGTCTCTCCCTGCGCACGCACGACGTCGACGATGTCCGTAAGTTTGATGCGCGACATCTCCCGGCCGGGCAACAACTCGTCCTGTTCCGTCCAACTAAGCAGGCCATTCTCGTACAGCGCTTCAATAAGAGGCGCAACCGTAATCGACGGTATGCGCAGTTCCTCGCTCAGGGTGCCCTGGGTAACAGACTTTTTCGAATCACGGAACGCTGATCCAACGATGAACATCACATTGAGCGCCAGTCGTTCGCGCATTGAGTTCGACAGGCGCGGGTCGCGTCGTCCGATTTGCATATATGCCGGATTCTGGAAATAGAACGCGATCTGCGAACCGATCAGCAGGATGATCCAGTTCAGGTACAACCAGATCAGCGCTGAGATTGCGACAGCGAGACTTGCGTAGATTGCCTGGCGATTCGCAGAACCTGCGACGAACGACGCAAAGAACGTCCCTGTCGTCGCCCACAGGAAGCCACCCGCGACGCCGCCAACGATTGCCGATCGCAAGCTGACGAAAGTATTCGGCATGAACTTGTAGAGCGACGTGAATATGCCAATCGTAATCAGATAGGGCATCAGGAAATCGGTCAGGCCGAAAACGGGCGCGAACACTACGTTCTCGTGCATTTCGACGACCAGCTTTTCCTTGCTGAATTCGACCATCGTTCTCACGGCCAGGCCGACAGCTATCGCACCGACGATCAGTACGCTGCTGTATTCGGCCAGGCGTGTTGCGAAACTGCGCGATTTGCTGACGTACCAGACGTAGTTAAACGAATCCTCGATCTTTTGCACCATCGAGATTGCAGTGTAGATAAAGAAGATGAAACCGAGGCCGCCAAGAACGTTGCTATTGACGTTGGTGACCAGGTTCATGATGTAGTCGGTGATCTCGGCGCCCTTCGGGCCGAGCGGCTCCAGGAACCGGTACAGGTGCGGTTCGATTTCTTCGTGGACGCCGAATGCCTTGAGCGCCGAGAAGCTGACCGCGATCAGTGGCACGATGGACAATAGCGTCGTGTATACGAGACTCATCGCACGCAACGTGAGTTGACCCGAGATGATGTCTCTTATAACGGCATAGAGGTTCCGCAATACGCCGGCCAAAATTCGGCCTGCGAGGCCATAATGCTCCAGCACGTCGCCCCAGATGAAATTGTCGAGCTTGAGTTTGAGGTCGGCGAACATGCGTATATTGTACTCCTGCAGCGCCGCAATCCTGAAGCTATTACGCAGTCATTTTTTCGAGCGCTTCCCGGTACTTGTCGGCCGTCCGGTCAATAATTTCTGCGGGGAGATCCGGACCGGGCGCGGTTTTGTCCCAATCGAGTGTCTCGAGGTAGTCGCGAACGAACTGCTTGTCATAGCTCGGCGGGCTGGCACCCACCTTGTAGCCATCGACGGGCCAGAAACGAGAAGAATCCGGTGTGAGCGCCTCGTCGATAATGTAGAGGCGGCCTTGTTCGTCCAGGCCGAACTCGAACTTGGTGTCGGCGATGATGATGCCGCGTTCGAGCGCATAGGCGGCGGCGCGCTCGTAGATCTCGATCGATATATCGCGCACCCGGTTGGCGAGCTTCTCGCCAATGAGCTCGACGACCTTGTCGAAGCTGATGTTCTCGTCGTGCGCGCCGGCTTCTGCCTTGTAGGCAGGTGTGAATAATGTCTGCGGGAGGTTCTCGGCCTGTTGGAGTCCGACCGGCAGGTCAACGCCACAGACCTGCCCGGTGTCCTGGTAGTCCTTCCATCCAGAGCCAATCAGGTACCCGCGGACCACGGCTTCGATGGGCAGCGGCTTCAGCCGTTTTACGACCAGTGCGCGGTCGGCGAGCATCTCCCGCGTGTCCGGATCCTTGATGACGTCAGCTACCGTCAGGTCGGTCAGCTGGTTCTCGATGATGTCGCTCATCATGCGAAACCAGAACAGTGAAATCTTCGTCAGGACGGCGCCTTTACCGGGTACCGGATCGGGCATCACTACATCGTAGGCCGACAGGCGATCCGTCGTCACGATTAACAGGTGGTTTTCATCGACACTGTATATATCCCGAACCTTGCCACGGCCGATAAGCGGCAACTCGGGAATCGAAGATTCAAACAGGGCGTCAGCGGTATCCATCGGGCGATGATCGCCTCTTAGGGAGGCGCTCGCAAGGTCTGTAATGGGAATAGGAGCCAAGGCGCGATACGATGCGGCAGCATATGTTCCTTGGAAAGACTCTTGCCCTGCTTGCTGTACTGCTGGTTGCCTACCAGTTCTATCGGGGTTTCAAAAAAAGCGTACGCACGTTTGAACAGGAAGGCGCCGACATCGAGCGCGTTCCGGACGAGTTCGTGCGAGCCTTGTTCGGCTGCATGGGACACCTCGCGAAGTCAGATGGGCGAGTTTCTGAGGACGAAATCCGTGCCGCACGCCTGATCATGCATCGACTCGGCCTGAGCCCCGCGATGGTACGGCGGGCGATTGCCTGGTTCGATGACGGCAAGCGCTCCGGCTTCCCGCTGGTGCAGACCGTTAGAGAGGTCCGCCGCGTCAGCGCCCGTAGCACATCGAAGCGCATCCTGTTTTTGCGCCTGTTGCTGGAAGTGGCGCTCGCCAAAGATGTGCTGAAACGAGAAGAGCGAGCCATGATCTGGTCAATTTGCTCGGAACTCGATATCGGCCGGGTCGAGCTGGCCCAGCTCGAGGCCATGATTCGTGCGCAGAAGGGCTTCAAGCGTTCGCCGGCGGGAAGCGCCGATGCGGCGCGCGTACGTGCTGCTTATGAGGCACTTGGTGTGAATGCCGAAGCCAGCAATGCCGATATCAAGACGGCTTATCGGCGGCTCATGAACCAAAATCACCCTGACAAGATATCGGGCAGCAATCCGGCGCCCGATGTCATCGCCGAAGCCGAGCGTCGCACGCGTGAAGTTCGTAGCGCTTACGAGATGCTGAAAGCGAGGCGCTCAATCAGGTAGTCTCCACCTGCAAACACTCCATAAGGACCCATCGTGAAACAAGAAGCGATCATTGCCCCCTCAATCCTCTCCGCGGACTTCGCCCGGCTGGGCGACGACGTCAACGCCGTACTGGATGCCGGCGCCGACATCGTGCATTTCGATGTGATGGACAATCATTTCGTACCGAACCTGACGATCGGGCCGATGATCTGCGATGCCCTCAGGAGCCATGGGATCGAGGCGCCAATCGACGTACATCTGATGGTTGAGCCCGTCGATCGCATCATTCCTGACTTTGCCAGGGCCGGGGCTACCTACATCACCTTTCATCCCGAGGCGAGCAGGCACCCGGATCGCTCGCTGGGCCTGATTCGGGAGCAAGGCTGCAAGGCGGGACTCGTGTTTAACCCCGCCACGCCGCTCGACTGGCTCGATTACGTTATCGACAAGGTGGACATGGTGCTGCTGATGTCGGTCAATCCGGGATTCAGTGGCCAGAAGTTCATTCCGTCGGCGCTCGACAAGCTGCGCCAGGCGCGCAAGATCATCGACGACAGTGGGCTGGATATCCGGCTCGAGATCGACGGCGGCGTCAAAGTCGACAATATTGGCGAAATTGCGGCCGCGGGCGCGGACACGTTCGTTGCCGGTTCGGCGATCTTCGGCAGCGAGGACTATGCCGCGACGATCGCGGCGATGAAGGCTGAAGTAGAAAAATAGGTGCCAGTCACCTTATACCCGGTATAAGGTGACTGGCACCATAATTTGAGATTAGAGATTGCGGTTCGGGCGTGCCCCGTAAACGACAATCGTCTTGCCGCTCGCGGATACAAGACCCTGCTCCTCGAGCACCTTGAGAACGCGGCCGGCCATTTCTCGCGAGCAACCGACGAGGCGGCTCAGTTCCTGGCGGCTGACCTTGATTTGCATGCCGTCCGGGTGAGTCATCGCATCCGGCTCATTGCAAAGGTCCATGATGGCGTGCGCCACGCGGCCCGTTACATCGACGAACGCGAGGTCGCCGAGCTTGCGGTTGGTGCGGTCCAGGCGTGTCGCCAGCTGGGTGGCCAGTTCGAATACGAGGCCCGGGCTTTCGCTCGCGATCTGGCGGAATCGCGGATAGGTCATTTCGGCGATTTCGCACTCGGTGCGCGTCCTTACCCAGGCGCTGCGTGTCGGTTGCTCGTAGAAAAGCCCCATCTCACCGAAGAACTGTCCTTTGTTCAGGTAAGCCAGGACCATCTCATTGCCGTCTTCGTCCTCGATCATGACTTCGACCGAGCCATCGACGATGTAATACAAAACGTCCGGCAGATCGCCGGCATGAATCATCACAGTCTTTTGCGGTACCGTCCGCACGCGACAGTAACTCAGAAAGCGGTTAATCGCCGGTACATCGCTCAGATTTTTCGCTGTTGTCTGCATTGATTATCCCTCGCCCAATTTGCGCACCACTTTTAATACAGAATGCCTGTCAGGGCAAGCTAAGTGCGTGTTTTCACAAATTTTATTCGTAATTCCCGGCTGTTTCACACCCAGTACGCCGTTTTCGTCATGACTTTGGCAGTCATCTGCATCAAACGCCTGACCGGGGCAGGCAATTCTGCGGCCCCGGCATCGATGGCATTTTCGCCGTGTTCTTCCTCCTCGTCCCGCATCTGCTCGACGATCGCGCGACTCTTCACGTCCTCCGGAGGCAGGCTATCGAGGTGGCTATCGAGATGGGCACATACCTGTCGCTCGGTCTCAGCGATGAAGCCGAGGCTCCACTTGTCGCCGAGCACGCCGCTGGCTGCACCGATAGCAAATGCGCCCGCATACCAGAAAGGACTGAGCTTGCTGACGTCTTCCCCGAGCTCATTGATGCGTTGCTCGCACCACGCGAGGTGATCGAACTCCTCGTCCGCCGCGCTTTGCATCTGTTCCTCGATGTTCTTGTCGCGCGCTACGGCGGCATGCCCCTGGTAGAGAGCCTGCGCAGCGACTTCGCCGGCGTGGTTGATGCGCATCAGGCCTGCGGCGTGGCGCTTCTGCGCGGCATTCAGATCGGTATCGAGGATATTTTCGGCCGGATTCTGACGGGCAGACCGGCCGGCCGGGGCGGCGACGGTGCGAAGCGCGTTGTTCGCACTGGCGAGCAAGCGGTCCACAGGTGAGAGTTTACGATCGTTCACAATTCGATTATAGCGAAACGGCCCGGTCTGGCGGTATACTCCGCTGCCTTTTCTGGCGGCACCACTAATTTTTCTCCAAGGAGCGCAAGAATGAAACTGCGTAGTTTGCTTATGCTCGCGGCACTGGCCGCACCACTCACATTGATGGCACAGCAGCAAGAACCCGGGGGCCCCTGGGCGGGCAGCGCGACGCTCGGCTACCTGGCCACATCTGGCAATACCGAAACCTCGACCCTGAACATGGGCTTCGAAATCGGATACACGGTCGGCAAGTGGGAGCACGTGTTCGACGGATCGGCTGTGAATGCCTCGGAGAACGACGTAATGACCGCCGAGTCGTACGCTGCGAACTGGAAGAGTGAGCGCAATATCACGGATCATGACTTCCTGTTCGGCAGCCTGAGCTGGCGCAAGAACCTCTTCAGTGGCTTCAACACCCAGTTCTCACAGACGGTCGGTTATGGCCGCCGCCTGATCGACGTCGACAAGCACAAGCTGAACGGCGAGCTCGGTGCTGGTGCGCGGCAATCGACCCTGCAGGACGGCACGTCCGAGAACGAGGGGATCTTCCGCGGTGGTTTGTATTACAAATGGCTGTTCAGCGAGACGGCGGAGTTCCGCCAGGACGTCACGGTCGAGGCCGGTGAGCTGAACACCTACGTCGAATCGGTGACCGCCCTGTCCGCGCAATTGCTCGGGGAACTCGCGTTGGTCGCGTCGTACACGATCAAGGCCAACAGCGACGTACCGCCATCTACTGAAAAAACAGATACTTACACGGCTCTATCGCTCGAATACTCGTTCTGAGCCGGCCGCCGAAAAAAGCCCCATTTTTGTTTGCAATGGGGCGGGGGCTACAGTAGAATTTCGCGCCTTTCGCCATTCCAGCGAACGTTTCGGCGTGCGCGGGCGGCACACAGGGATCCGGTCAGTCCATTGGTATGATCGTAAGCCTGTGAATAACAAGATCATTCCCTTACGGAAACCAGAATTATGAAGACGTTTTCTGCGAAGCCAGCAGAGGTTCGCCGCGACTGGTACGTGGTAGATGCCACGAACAAGACGCTTGGTCGCCTGTCGACCGAGATCGCGCTCCGCCTGCGTGGCAAGCACAAGCCGGAGTACACCCCGCATATCGACACGGGCGATTACATCGTGGTCGTCAATGCCGAGAAGGTCCGCGTGACCGGCAAGAAGCTACAGGACAAGATCTACCACCATCACACGGGGTACATCGGCAACCTGAAATCGGTACCGCTCGAGAAGATGCTGGATGAGCATCCTGAGCGTGTCATCGAAAAGGCTGTAAAAGGCATGCTTCCGCGCGGTCCGCTGGGCCGCCAGATGTATTCCAAGCTGCGCGTATTCGCCGGCCCCGAACACACCCACGCTGCCCAGCAGCCGATTCCTCTGGAAATAAACGCCTAAGGCGTCGCACCAGGATTGAGTAAAGATTATGAGTGACACATTTTTCTACGGTACCGGTCGTCGCAAGACGTCGACAGCTCGCGTATTCCTGACGCCAGGTGGCGGTGACATTACGGTCAATAAGCGTCCTTTGGATGTGTTCTTCGGTCGTAAGACGGCGCAGATGATTGTCCGCCAACCGCTTGAACTGACCCAGTTGGGCGAGAAGTTCAACGTGAATGTCACGGTCAAGGGCGGTGGTACGACGGGCCAGGCAGGCGCGATTCGCCACGGCCTGACGCGCGCGTTGATGGCCTACGATGAGGCGCTACGACCGAGTCTGCGTCAAGCCGGTTTCGTAACCCGCGACGCACGCGAAGTTGAGCGCAAGAAGGTCGGCCTGCGGAAAGCTCGCCGCGCCACGCAGTACTCCAAACGCTAAGCGTTCACGCGATCCGCATTTGGGGGATCGTCTAGTGGTAGGACTGCGGACTCTGACTCCGCCAACGGGGGTTCGAATCCCTCTCCCCCAGCCAAAAAAGAATAAGGGCCCCCTTGTGGGGCCCTTTTCTTTTTGGCCGTGGGGGCTCGGGATTTGAACCCTGTTCGACCAGTCCGCGAAGCGACTGGCTCGCGCGCAGCGCGAGAATCCCTCTCTCCGGCGCCGCTACGGTTGCGTAAAGACCATCGAGAACCCACCGTTGATTTCAATTTGGTCGTCGGGATCGATCGTGTACACACCCTGGTCCTCCACCGTTTCGGCAACAGTCCAGTCGAAATAGAGAACCCCGCCACTGATGTTGTTGTCCGGCCCGAAACCGATACGCGTCAATATGTTATTAGCATCGATGTCCTCTATGTAGTTCTGCATCTGCAGGAAGTTGTCGATCAGTGTATTCGAGTCAGCAAACCAGCAGTTCGTAAACGTCCAGTCAAAGACGTCGCCCGGCGACAGGTCCACGCCTGAGCCCAGGCGTGTCAACACATGCTCGCCCTGCAACAATACGCCATCGGGCGGCACGCCCTGGAACTCGTCACAGGTAGTCACGATTGGCGTGGCCGACTCGGTTAGTTCGAGCTCATCCAGCAATTCAGCGATTTCAAACATTCGTTCGAAGATGAACGCGAAGGTTCCGCCGGCCAGCGATGCCTGGCGCTGCCAGGTCTCGGCCTGGACATCATCCAGCAGATCATCGTATTCCTCCCAGGTGTATGAAATCGGCTCCGCACCGTTCAGGCTCAGCTCGACGCCATTTGCCACGATAGTCACCGTGACCACGTCTTTTGCCGTTACAACGTCGAAAACGCCGCTCGTTGGTTCGTCGTCAAGACCGGAAACCACGTCCGATGTGACATTGACTGTGAACGCCCCGTTCAGGTTCTGCTGGTTGCCTGCTACCGTCACCGCCATCGTCGAACCAGCATCGGTGACGAAGTCCAGGAAACCAACATTGGTCGGGCTATTGACCTGCAGATTGACACTGCCGCTCAATGTGTCTCCAAGATCTACTCCGACCTGAATATCACCGCCGACGTCGACGGTCATATCCGTACCTGCCTGAACGCCGCTGATCTCGAAGTTATAGCTCGACAGGATCGTCGGCGGTGGGTCCGGAATATCTGGGTCGTCAAAACCTATGCCGTCGAGACCGCTACTGCAACCAACTAGCAGCCCTGCACTTAACACCAGCCAAAATAGCCTCATGCTTTTCACGATTCGCTCCTTATCTAATCTGCTTGTTCATTCGGAGAATGACTGCAGCCCGGCGGTCTTGGGGTTCTTCGTGGCGATCGAACGTCGCGGAGGATGCGAGGACCCGTGGCTTTGCGTCACTGACTTTGGTCAGGTTTGCCTTTGTCGGGACAATTATGAGGCGAAAAAAATACGAGTCAATTCTGGGTTATACATAGGCTCGACTGCAGAAACTGTCACGGTTCCCGCTCGTAGACGATATCGCCATCCATGATCGTCAGTTGCACCTCGGTCTTGTGGATGGAGTAGGGGTCGATCGAAAAGATATCCTGATCGAGAACGACAAGGTCAGCCTTTTTGCCAACTTCGATAGAGCCGATCTCGCCTTCCATGTGGAGCTGGTAAGCCGCATCGATCGTGAAGCCCTTCACCAGCGACTCGACACTGAGCCGTTCTGATTCACGAGGCTGCACTTGCGCGTCCGGTTCACCGAATTCCTGGCGTGTATGCCCCATTTCTATCTGGATGATGGGCGAAAGGCCCAGGGTCCCGGCGCCGCTCGCGGGAAAGTCGCTGCCGAATGTCAGGCGCGCGCCTGCGTCTTCCAGGCTCTTGTAGCGCCAGAAGCGATTGAACTGATCCTCGCTGACGAACTGCTTGCCGTAGGTATCGTAGGAAGACCAAAGCGGCGTGCTCTGCGCAATCACGTCGAGCTCTCCAAATCGTGGGACATCCTGGTCGGTGATGACCTGAACGTGGCAGATCGTGTAGCGCGTCTCGCTGTCCGGGTGTGCTGCGCGGGCTGCTTCGATCGCGTTCAGCGTCTCATGGATCGCGCGTTCGCCGAGTGCATGAACATGCACGTCCATGTCGCGTGACGCAGCATCCGTAATCATGTGTGTCATTTGTTCTTCGGTGAACACGGTTTCGCCCGAGTTACCGGGTTCTCCCTGGTAGTCCTCGAACATTGCCGCGGTACGACCTTCAACCGTCCCATCATCGGGAATCTTGAACGTGTTGTAGTGGTAGCGTTCGCCGCGCAGTTCCTTGCGCCACAAATCGGCGGTATCTACTGCTGTCAGGTACTGTTCCTGGATCTCCGGGCGCGACGATCCGACCAATCGAATGGTGAGATAGCCCTCTGCTTCAATGCGATCCAGAACGTGCTTCACTTCCCGA
This sequence comes from uncultured Woeseiaceae bacterium, assembly GCA_964557165.1. GTDB lineage: Bacteria > Pseudomonadota > Gammaproteobacteria > Steroidobacterales > Woeseiaceae > UBA1847. The sequence goes on along the minus strand of CAZKZE010000006.1, from coordinate 54,256 downwards.
ACGTCGTCGCTCTCGATAATCCCGGCGTCGAACGCTGCCGTAACCCCGTAGCTGTTCATGATATCGATGATGATGCCGGTTCCTTCCACGATCGTGTCGGCGGTGATCGCGTTCAGTGCATCCATCGCCACGCCCGCGGTTCCCTCGAGCAGGTAGCCGGTCGCATCGCCGTTTTCATCGCGCTTGTAGTAGCTGTAACCGGGGACCGGGTCGGCCGTGTCCTGGGTAATGTTCAGTGCTTTCAATGCCGCGGTGTTCGCCCAGGCGGCGTGAAAGCCTTCATCCATTATCAGTACCGGAGTGTCCGGCACGACGGCGTCAATCAGTTGCCTAGTGGGGCCAATCGGGCCAAATGTGGTGGCAAGGAAGCCATAGCCAAAGAGCAACTCGGCATCCTTGTTCGCTTCTGCGTATTCGGCGATTGCCGCTACCCATTCATCCACGGTTCCCCACGTGTCAAGCGACAAAGCCTGGGCATACGCGCCACCCGCAACCGGATGTGCGTGCGTATCGATAAACCCCGGTAGCAATAGCTGTCCGCCGAGATCGCGAACGTCAGTCGACTCACCGATCAGGTCAGCTGCGCCTTCTGTATCACCGACATAGACGATCCTGTCATCGCGAACGACGACGGTCTCAGCCCAGGGCATAGTCTCGTCCAACGTATAGGCTTTCGCGTCAACGAACGCCAGGTCGCCGTAATTCGAAGCACCGTCGGGCTCGGACGAACAGGAGGTCAGGACCCCGGCGGCGAGCAGGGGTGCGGCAATGAATAAGGAGCTAGTCTTCAGGTTCGCATCTCGCGCACGCCGCTGTCATCCGCGATCAAGAGGATGTCTGCGGGACGATCGGCAAAAAGCCCGACCGTCACAACGCCGGGAATCCGGTTGATTCTCGCTTCCATGTCGATGGGATTGACGATCTGCAGGCTATGGACATCGAGGATGTGATTGCCGTTGTCGGTGATGAAGCCCTCGCGCCAGATCGGTTGTCCCCGCATCTTGAGCATGCGCCGTGCGACGAACTCCTGTGCCATGGGCAAGACTTCGATAGGCAGCGGAAACCCGCCGAGCATACCGACCAGCTTGGAATCGTCGACGATACAGACGAAACGGCGTGCCGCGCCAGCGAGGACCTTCTCGCGTGTCAGAGCACCGCCGCCGCCCTTGATGAGCTGCAAATGCTTGTTGCTCTCGTCGGCGCCATCGATATAGAGATCCAGGTCGCCCGCCTCGTTGAGTGTTGAGACTTCAAAGCCCTGCTCCTCGAGCAACGCTGTTGAAGCCCTGGAACTCGAGACGACACGATCGATGAGATCACGAACTTCCGGAAGAATCTCGATCAGGCAATTGACTGTCGAGCCGGTACCGACACCCAGCACCGACCCGGGCTGAATGAGCTCCATCGCTGCCCTGGCGGCCGCGCGCTTTTTCTCGGTTGCGTCCATAGGTGCGTACTATAGTGAAATTATCGTGAATTGCACGTGCGGACGCGCACACTTTGGAGGACGTACATAAGAAAAGAGCCCGCCGAGGCGGGCTCTCTTGCTTGCTTTGGAAGAAGGCCTCTTCCCAAGCTACGAGCTAACTACCGTTTCTTTCTGCGAGTCGCCTTTTTCTTCTTGGCTTTCCGCTTGGTAGCTTTCTTTTTCGTCTTGCGCTTGGCTACTTTCTTCTTAGCCTTGCGCTTCGTCGCTTTTTTCTTCGTCTTACGCTTAGCCGTTTTCTTCTTGGCTTTGCGCTTCGTCGCTTTCTTCTTCGTCTTACGCTTGGCTACTTTCTTCTTAGCCTTGCGTTTCGTAGCTTTCTTCTTGGTCTTACGCTTGGCGACTTTCTTTTTCGCTTTGCGTTTGGCCTTCTTCTTCGTTTTCCGTTTAGCTACCTTCTTCTTAGCCTTCTTTTTGGTTTTCTTCTTGACCTTACGCTTCTTGGCTACCTTCTTTTTAGCCTTTTTCTTCGTAGCTTTCTTCTTGGTCTTACGCTTGGCGACTTTCTTTTTCGCTTTGCGTTTCGTAGCTTTCTTCTTGGTCTTACGCTTGGCGACTTTCTTCTTCGCCTTCTTCTTTACTGCTTTCCGTTTCGCCTTCTTCTTGGCGATTCTCTTCTTCACTTTCTTGCGCGCAGCCGAAACCTTCTTGCGAACGCGTTTCTTCCTACTTGCTATACGCTTCTTCGCGACCTTTCGCTTAGAAGCCTTCTTACGAGTCTTCTTCTTGGTAGCCATTGTTTTCTCCGTGTCGGGTACCCGCGCTTGAGTATACTCAACAATTGCAAAAAATCCAGCGACTTAGAGCGCAGCAAAGATGCACACAAAACGGAATCGAGAATCACGAATTCACATTCGCAGAAAAGATAAAGACGCCACTACGTTCTCAGAAATTTTGTGATGAAAAAAAACGGATCAGATGGTGAGGAGGCGTCGAAGAAAAGTCGCGAGGTTCTTAAGCAACACCACACGGCAACGAGCAACAGAAAAAATTCTCGCTCGTGTAGTTTCGAACGCTGTGTAATTGCGGTTTTTTGCAGGGAAAAGGCGCCTATTTCCTATCGGTGATGATCCGATAAAGCCGTATATCCCAAGGATTTGGAGTAATTTTCTCGACTTCCTGACATTGAAACGCCACGCCAACGAGTTTTGGTCGTATCCAGGTTTTGCGGTGACGTAGAAACGCGAAGCACCGATCGAAATAGCCGCCGCCCATGCCGATTCGGTTTCTGCGACTATCGAAAGCAACGGTCGGTGTCACGACAAAATCCAGGTGTCGTGGTTCGATCAAAATGCCACGCGTTGGCTCCCATAAATCAAAACTGTTTTTCTCAAGTTCGGATTCCGGATCGATCTGGCAAAACATCATTTCCGAACGACTGCGCAAAATCGGCACGAATACGCGCTTGTTTGCGCGCCATGCACGCTCAATGATTTCGCGTGTATCTACTTCGTCGTGCATCGGTAAGTAGCACGCGATGACTTTGCTCGAATAGAACTCTCGTGACTCGCAAACGCGGCGGCAGATTATTTGCGAGGCAGCTACACGCGCTTCTTCTGACATACCACGGCGGGCACGCAGTGCTCTTTTGCGAAGTATGTTCATCGGACCAGGCATCATGAGGGACGATGTAAAAGGAGGCGCTTCCCGCCTGTGCCGTCACCGAGCCGTCGCTCTCGAACCGGAGCAACAGGTGGGGTCAGCCGTGGTAGCAACAGGCTAACCGTCGAAACGGCCCTGCACACATGCTACCGACAGACAGCGACCCCGAGGTAAAGATTTAGGGTCGGGAGGTTTCCAGGTCGGCATCGAACACCGCAGGAAGCGCCAATTCCATTATCTTGCCGGTTCCGCGTATTACAAGTCGAGTTGCTGCGCGCCGCTCAGGACGTTGTCTACACGGTCCGAAATCAGTTTGAGGCGGTCACTGACGCCGCCTTCCAGTTCCTGGTCACGCGCTTTCGCGTGGATCAGGTCGTTAGCCATATTCAAGGCTGCCATTACGGCAATTCGGTCCAATCCCACGATGCGGCCGCTGTCGCGAATCTCACGCATCTTGTTATTGAGGATCTCTGCTGAATCGAGCAAATCGGTTCGCTCTTCAGCTGGGCAGGCAACCTGGTATTCCTTATCAAGTATGCGAACACTTACCTGCGCGAGTTGTTGGGTCATTAGGCGTTCTCCGTCTGCCTGTTACTGCGTTGTTTCGTCGTGGATCAGGAGCCTTGCTCCATTGCTTTCAGTCGTCCGATCATCGCTTCAACGCGCGCACGAACCTGCTCATTCTTCTGTAACAAGTTGGCGCGTTCCGAAGTCAGGACGTCCTGACGCTGTTTGAGTGAACGGTTCTCGTCCTGCAACTGGTCGCAAACACGAACAAGTGCGTCGACGCGCTTCTCGAGTCGCTTGAGTTCGTGTTCAAAGGTCGAATTCATGTTCTCAGCCATACGGTCAATATAGTCACGCGATTCGGCAGAATCAATCATCTCTACCTTGTCGGGCCTCTGAACATGGTCTCACACGGCGGTCCATGGGATCATAAGGGATTGGCACAATTGAAAAGGTTGGCATCCGGATGGATGAAAGAGTCGACTATGACGAGCTTGACGGCGCACTGCAGCGATGTGGTTCGAACTGGGATGCTGCGCAAACGCACGGTCTGTTGACGGGGCGACTGGCGGTGGCCGGCGTTCCTGCAGGGCCGGAGTGGTTGCTACAGGTGCTTGAGGGCACGGATGAGGCGAACGCAGCGCGTCAGGAATGCCAGGAGATGCTGGACAAACTCTACCAGGGAGCGTTTTGGAAGCTGACAGAAAGACTCTCCGAGTTCTATCCGTTGTTGCCCGACGACGATGTCGACGCTGAGCAGCGGACGCAGGCGCTGGCTCACTGGTGTGAGGCATTCCTGCATGGGCTCGTTTCATCCAGGCACGAGCAGGCGCTCAAGGATCGGCTCGCCGCCGAACCACTCTCGGACATCATTCGGGATATGCTGCAGATTACGCGCGCAGCTATCGACGAGGAATCCGATGAGGAGGACAATGAGGCAGCCTATATTGAGATAGTTGAGTACATTCGGGTCGCTGCCCAGCTGGCCTACGAGGAACTGGCCGATATCCGGCACGCGGAAGAACAATGAAGCACACGGAATTTGAGCGCCGGCGCAAGCAACTAATGCGCATGGTGGGTTCTGGGGGAATCGCAATCCTGCCCGCCGCACCGGTGCGGATGCGCAGCCGCGACGTCGAGTATCGATTTCGCCAGGACAGCGATTTCTACTACCTGACAGGATTCGGTGAACCCGAAGCCGTTGCGGTGCTGGTGCCGGGGCGTCCGCAAGGCGAATACCTGATGTTCTGCCGCGAGCGGGATTCGACCAAAGAGCTGTGGGACGGTTCGCGCGCCGGCCAGGATGGCGTCGTTGCGGATTTCGGCGCCGATGATGCGTTCCCGGTTGATGACATCGACGACATCATTCCGGGACTTATCGAGGGCTGCAATCGGGTCTACTACACCATGGGGATGTACTCGGACTTCGATACGCGTATTGCGGGCTGGGTGAACTCCTTGCGCTCGGGCACGTCACGCGGCTTGCATACGCCGCAGGAATTCGTCGCGCTCGACCATCTCTTGCACGACATGCGCCTGTACAAGAGTCGTGGTGAGATCTCGGCGATGCGAAAATCGGCCAAGGTTGCGGTCGAGGCGCACAAGCGGGCGATGCGCATGACGCGGCCGGGTCTGTTCGAGTACGAAGTTGAAGCGGAGTTCCGGCACGAGTTTCGGCGCAACGGCGCCTGGTCGTCGTACAGCCCGATTGTGGGCGGCGGCGCTAACGCCTGCACGCTGCACTACGTCGAGAACGGCGACGAGCTAAAGGATGGCGACCTGCTGCTGATCGATGCCGGCTGTGAGCTCGACTACTACGCGTCGGACATTACTCGCACGTTTCCGGTCAACGGGCGGTTCAGTCCCGAGCAACGCGCCGTCTATGAAATTGTGCTCGAGGCACAACTCGCCGCGATCGAAAAGACCGTCAAGGGAAATCACTGGAATGACCCTCACGATGCGGCTGTGCGTGTAATCACGAAGGGCCTGAAGAAACTCGGCCTGCTGGATGGTACGTTGCCGAAACTGATCAAGGACGGCGCCTACCGGCAGTTCTATATGCATCGCACCGGCCACTGGATTGGCATGGACGTGCATGACGTCGGCGACTACAAGGTTGGCGATGAATGGCGGGTTCTCGAGACGGGCATGGTGACGACGGTAGAGCCTGGGATTTATCTGCCCGACAAACGCGCCGTGCCGAAGCGTTTTCGGAATATCGGCATTCGTATCGAGGACGACGTAGCCGTTACTGCGAAGGGTCCGGATGTTCTCAGCAAAGGGCTGGTGAAGGACCCCGATGATATTGAGTCCCTGATGCAGAGCACATGAACCCGAGCTCACAGCACTACGACATCGTTATTGCCGGCGGCGGCATGATTGGCACGAGCCTTGCGCTCGCGCTGGCACCGCTGGGATTGCGGGTCGCCGTCGTCGAAGCGATCACTCGCAAGGAGGCAGCACAGCCCAGTTTTGACGACCGGTCGACAGCCCTGTCACGCAGCACGCAACGAATGTTTGAGGCGATGGGATTGTGGCCGGATATCGTCGCCGCATCGACGCCCATTCGAAGCGTTCACGTATCCGACCAGGGACGCTTCGGCTTCTCTCATATCGATGCCGAAGAGCAGGGCGTCGAGGCGCTCGGATACGTTGTTATTAACAGAGTGCTCGGCGCTGTGCTGCAGGATGCGCTCGATAATCTCGAGGATATCGACGTGTTGTGTCCGGCGCGAATTGTGGACATAGAGCTTGCGCCGGATATCGCTAACGCGGTCGTGGAGAGTTCGACCGGTGAGCAAACTGAACTGACCTGCAGTCTGCTTGTTGCAGCGGACGGCGCGAATTCGACGGTACGCGAGATGATGGGCATCACTGCGCAGAAGAGCGACTACGGGCAGCGTGCCGTTATCGGCAATCTGCTACCCGAAAAAGACATCAATAACGTCGCGTATGAGCGTTTCACACAGCAAGGTCCGCTCGCCATCCTGCCTGTCGCCGAAGGGCGCGCCGGGTTCGTGTGGACTGTGTCAGAGGAAGATGCGGAGCGCGTCATGGCACTTGATGACGCGCAGTTTCTCGAGGAGCTGCAACAGGAGTTTGGCTATCGACTCGGCGCGTTTACCCGGGTGGGCACGCGCGCATCGTATCCGTTGGTGCTCAGCAAGGCATTGCGCCTGACCGCAACGCGCAGCGTGCTTGTCGGCAACTCTGCGCACGGCCTGCACCCTGTCTCGGCACAGGGGTTTAACCTGGGGATGCGGGACGTGGCCGCCATCGTGGATTGCGTCGCTGACGCGAAAACGGCGGATGATTTCGATCCGGGCGCCAGCAACGTCCTCGATCAGTACGCGAACTGGCGGCGCGCTGACCAGCGGAAGCTCGTCCGCTTCACCGATAGTCTCGTGAAGCTGTTCGGAAGCGAGCGCTGGCCCCTGCGAACGTTGCGCAATATCGGCATGCTCGGCTTCGATCTCGTACCGGGTGTCCGGTCCGTGTTCGCGAAGCACACCATGGGGCTGGCGGGTAAACTGCCGCGGCTCTCACGAGGCGTGCCGATCGAATGAATCGTCGCTACAACATCGTCGTTGTCGGCGGGGGCGTGACCGGCCTGATGGCGGCCACGTTGCTCGCGAAAGGACCGCATAGCGATGCGCTCGATATCACGTTGGTCGATGTCGCGCCGCGCCCGGTGTTCTCTCCGGACGACGATGTCGCATTGCGCGTGTCAGCAATTGCCACTGGCACAGCGGAGCTGTTCGATTCGGTCGGAGCCTGGGAATACACGGCGGCAACTCGCGTCGGGCCATACACGAGTATGCGTATCTGGGACGAGAACGACACTCCGGAGAGCAGTTCGGCATTGCGTTTCGATGCCGATGAGTTTGCCGTTCAGCAACTTGGTTTCATCGTTGAAAATGTGCTGCTCCAGGACGTCCTTCTGTATCAGCTCGATCGTACTGATGTGATGCTGAGATTTGAAAGCCCGATCGGCAAATTGCGGAGAACGGCCGGACATTACCAACTGGATCTTGAGTCAGGAGAGTCACTCACCGCTGACCTGGTCGTTGGTGCAGACGGCGCGCGTTCGTTTGTCCGGTCGGCTGTCGGAATCGAGACCAACGAATGGCCGTATCAACAGACAGCCTTCGTCACTCATCTGCAGCCGGAGAAACCCCATGGCGGGGCAGCGCTGCAGCGGTTCCTGCGCGACGGTCCACTAGGCATTCTGCCGCTCCAGGACGGCCGTGTGTCAGTCGTGTGGTCGACTTCACCGGAGCAGGCGGACGCGGCACTGGCCGCCGATGACGCTGCGACAGGACACATGTTGAGCGAGGCGTCTGACTACGTGCTGGGCAGCCTCGAAGTCGCGGGTCCGAAGGGTGCCTTTCCGCTGTGCGCGCGCCACGCGACAGGTTATGTACTGCCAAACCTCGCGTTGATCGGCGACGCTGCTCACGCGATACACCCGCTGGCGGGCCAGGGCGCCAACCTCGGCCTGCAGGACGCTGCGGAGCTTGCGGCCCAGATTTCAGGCGCAATCGGGCAGGGGCTGCACCCGGGAGACCGGCCCGTGTTGCGGCGTTATGAACGGGCTCGAAAGGGTGCAAATACGACCATGTTGCACTTCATGACTGGCCTAAATCGTCTGTTTACGACAGACTCTCCCGTACTCGGGGAACTGAGATCGGCTGGCATGCGGGCGTTCAACCGCAGTGGCCCTATAAGAGAACATGCCGTTAAGGTAGCGCTGGGCGTCGGCTGATGCCCGATTGGGGGGACAATGAAGCAGCGATATGTGTATGTGCTTGCCGCGTTGCTGGCCGTGATCGGTCTCTCTGTGTTCGCCTACAAATGGCAGGTGCTCGGGTTTCCCCTGGGCGAGGATCAGGAAAGACCAGTCTGGACCATTGAGGCCGATGTCAGTTTCGCAAGCGGCCCCGGGTCGATTACTGCACAACTGCAAATACCTGCGCTCACTCCCGGCTTCCGCATTCTGAACGAACACTCGGTGTCGCGCGGATACGGATTCGGTACCGACTATGGCGACGGTGGGCGAGTTGCAAAGTGGACGATCCGGCGTGCGGATGGCGATCAGACCATTTACTACCGCGTCTCTGTTTACGAAGACGACACGGTCGACGAGTCCGATACGATCCCGCCGTTCCCGCCGGTGCCCGTGATCAATGAACCCCTAAAGACCGCAGTCGATGTGCTCGTCGAAGACGCGCGCGACCATTCTGCCGACACAGCGTCCTTCACGGCAGAACTGCTGCGCCGCGTGAGCGACCCGTTTCCCGATGCCCATGTGGAGTTGCTGCTTTCGGGTGTGTCGACGGATGCCGAGTTTGTCGGCGCCATAACGACAATGTTGGCCACGGCCCGAATTCCGTCGCGAGTCATTCATGGATTCCCACTGTCCGGCCGCCAGCGTTCTGCGCGGCTCGTGTCCTGGCTTGAAGTTCATGACGGTGACCAGTGGCTGTACTTCAATCCGGCGACCGGGGAGCAAGTGCTGCCGGATCGCTACTTCGTGTGGTGGCGCGGCAATGAAGCCCTGGTCGATGTTGCCGGGGGGAGCAACGTCGAGGTTGGTTTCGCGATCCAGGAAAACCATCTCGACGCCGTTGCGATCGCGGAAACCCAGGCCGCACAACTGGGCGCCAGTGCTGTCGATTTCTCGCTATACAGCCTGCCCATTCAAACGCAGGCCGTGTACGGCGTATTGCTCATGATCCCTATCGGCGCGCTGGTCATGGTTATCATGCGCAATTTTGTCGGCATCGATGCGTTTGGCACCTTCATGCCGGTCCTGATCGCACTCGCGTTTCGTGAGACCAAGCTGATCTGGGGTGTCATCCTCTTTACGTTGCTGGTCGTGCTCGGCCTGAGTATTCGCTTCCTGCTGGAACGATTGCGATTGCTGCTTGTGCCGCGTCTTAGTGCCGTACTAATCGTCGTTGTAATGCTCATGCTCTTCATCAGCCTGACCTCTCACCGGTTGGGACTGGAGACTGGCTTGTCGGTCGCGTTGTTCCCGATGGTTATCATCGCGATGACTATCGAGCGTATGTCCGTCGTATGGGAGGAACGGGGCGCCGCCGACGCGATCCGCGCAGGCCTGGGAAGCCTCTTCGTTGCCGTTGCCGCCTATATTTTCATGGGCATGGCATGGCTCGAACACCTGGTCTTCACATTCCCCGAGTTGCTGCTGGTCGTACTCGCGCTCGTCGTGCTGGCGGGCCGTTACACGGGCTACCGTCTCACCGAATTGCGGCGCTTCAAGGCGCTGAGGCGGGGTTGATGCCGGGTGCGGCAGCAAGACTGCGCGACTCCGGCGTTCTGGGGCTCAACGAGCGCAATGCCAATTTCATCATGCGACTCAATCCTCGGCGCCACTACCCGCGCGTGGATGACAAGGTGCTCACTAAAGAGCTCGCGCTTGAGGCCGGCATGGCTGTGCCGGATTTGTACGGCGTCATCGCCAATCAGGGCGAGGTCAGGACCTTTCCGGCCATCGTGGAGAACCTGGAGAGCTTCGTCATCAAGCCTGCGCAGGGGAGCGGGGGTGACGGCATCCTGGTCGTGACGGGCCGCAGTGAACGCAAGCGTGACTGTTTCCGGTTGAGCAGTGGCGTCATCGTTTCGGAGGGGGAGATCCTCTACCACCTGTCGAATATTGTCGGCGGTCAATACAGCCTCAGCGGCAATCCCGACAAAGCGCTCATCGAGTATTGCGTGCATTTTGATCCCGTGTTCGCCGACGTCAGCTACCAGGGCGTGCCCGATATCCGCGTCGTCGTGTACCGGGGCTATCCGGCGATGGCGATGGTTCGTTTGCCGACTCGCGCCTCTGATGGCAAAGCCAACCTGCACCAGGGTGCTGTAGGGGCCGGCATCGACATGGGTACAGGCCTCACCATGAATGGTGTGTTGGACGATGAGGTCGTAGACGAGCATCCGGATACGGGCGCGCTGGTTGCGGGGCTCGAGATCCCACACTGGGACTTCATCCTGGAGTCGTCCGCAAAGGGTTACGAGGTGACTGAACTCGGTTACCTGGGAGTCGATATGGTCATAGATCGTGATCGCGGCCCTTTGATCCTGGAGATGAACGCCAGGCCCGGACTCAATATCCAGATCGCGAACTGCGCGGGACTCAGAAGTCGCGTCGCGCGCATCGATGAAATTTATAATGCGTCGGCAAAGCCGGCCGAGCGCGCAGCAATCGCGCGCAGAGAATTCCAACTTGAACGGGGAATGCAATGATCCTTTACCTACGGTTGTTTGTTGTGAGTATCTTCTTGTTCGCAGGCTTTGCTGGCCAGAGTTATGCGGCCGAAGAAGAAGAGGACGGTAATCCGCTTGCGAGCCTGCCCCTGCGGCATATCGGCCCCGCAATAACGTCGGGTCGAATTTCCGATTTTGCGTTCTATCCTGGTGGTGACAATAAGTTTCTCGTCGGCGTTTCGTCGGGCAACCTCTTCCGGACGGATAACGCCGGAACGACGTGGGACCCTGTTTTCGAGAATGAAGGGTCGTATGCGATCGGCGTTGTCGAACTCGATCCCAATGACACGAAGACCATCTGGGTAGGCACCGGCGAGAACAATGCGCAGCGCTCGGTGGCAAATGGCGACGGTGTCTACAAGTCCACTGATGGCGGCAAGAGCTGGACGAACGTCGGTCTCAAGGACTCGGGACACATCAGCCAGATCTGGATCAACCCGGATGACTCCAATGAAGTGCTGGTCGCCTCGCAGGGACCACTCTGGAATGACGGCGGCGATCGCGGCCTTTACAGAACAACGGATGGCGGTGCGACATGGAACCGGATTCTCGATGTCGATGCTCATACTGGCGTTAACGAGTTCGTGGTTGATCCGCGCAATCCCGACGTCATCGTCGCATCCACCTACCAGCGCCGCCGCCATGTCTGGGTATTGATCAATGGCGGACCCGGTAGCGGCATCCACAAGAGCACCGACCGCGGAGAGACCTGGACCGAGATCTCTGCGGGCCTGCCGAGCGATCACATGGGCCGTATCGGCCTTGCCGGTGCGCCAGGCAATCCAGACATGATCTACGCGATTATCGAAGCTAATGACGAAGAGAGGGGCGTTTATCGTTCGACCGACTTCGGCAGTAACTGGGAGAAGCGCTCGGACTACATGACCACGAGCCCGCAGTACTACAACGAGATCGTCGTTGACCCGAAGAACGAGAATCGCCTGTACTCGCTAAACACATTCACGATGAAGTCAGAGGATGGTGGCGAGACGTTCACGGCATTATCCAATGATTCTCGCCACGTTGACGATCACGCGCTCTGGATCGATCCCGAGAATACCGCTCACCTCTATATAGGTGGCGATGGTGGCGTTTACGAGTCCTGGGACATGGGGGACACCTGGAGGCATGTTCGGAACCTGTCGATCACACAGTTCTACCGCATTCAGCCCGACTACGCCGAGCCGTTCTACAATGTTTGCGGCGGCACGCAGGACAACAATTCCTTGTGTGCGCCGTCGCGCACCACGGTTGTCCACGGTATTACGAACTCCGACTGGAACCTGGTTCTGGGCGGTGACGGCTACGAGCCGCAATTCGATCCGACCGATCCCGATATCATCTACGCGCAGTACCAGTACGGCGGACTGGCTCGTTACGATCGGCGCACGCAGGAACGTGTCTACATTACGCCGCGTCCGGAGAGCGGTGAGAATGGCTACAAGTGGAACTGGAATACGCCATTGATCGTCAGCCCGCACGATCCGAAGCGCCTGTACTACGCATCGGAATACCTGTTCCGTTCGGACGACCGCGGCGACAGCTGGCGCAAGGTCAGCCCCGACCTGACCCGGCAACTGGATCGCAACAAGCTCGACGTCATGGGCCGCGTCTGGGGCATCGATACGATCGCCAAGAACGATTCGACGTCCATTTATGGCAGCGCCATCATGATCAGCGAGAGCCCGCTCCAGGAAGGCCTGATCTACGTCGGCACCGATGACGGTGTCTTGAATGTCACCGATGACAACGGCGCAACGTGGAGCCAGTACACTGAGTTCGCCAAAGTGCCGGACATGACATACATCGACGATGTGCTTGCTTCTTCACACGACTCCGATGTTGTTTATGCGGTGCTCGAGAACCACAAGCGTGGTGATTTCAAACCCTATGTCCTGAGATCCGAGAATCGCGGGCGCAGCTGGAAGTCGATTAGTGGCAACCTGCCGGAACGCGGATCCGCCCACTCGATTGTCGAGGACCATGTCGATCCAAACCTGCTGTTCGTTGGCACCGAGTATGGTCTCTTTGTCACACAAGACCGCGGTGATACATGGCACCAGCTGAAGGGCAATTTCCCGACGATTGCCGTGCGCGATATCGAGATCCAGGCGCGCGAGAATGACCTCGTCGTCGGCACTTTCGGCCGCGGCATCTACATTCTCGATGACTACACAGCATTGCGTACCAACGCGGCCGACCTGGGCGAGTTCGAGCTCTTCGAGGTTCGCGACCCGTGGTTGTACATTGAAGGTGACCTGTGGGGCGGGCAGGAGAAGGGCTCGATCGGCGATGCCTTCTTCACCGCGCCAAACCCGCCATTCGGGGCCGTGTTCACCTACTACCTCGAGGATGGTCTCAAATCGCAAAAGGCGGCACGCCGTGAGCGTGAAATCGAAATTGAGGAAGAGGGTGGTGATACACCGTACCCGGACTGGGACGTTGTACGCACTGAGGATCGCGAGCAGGGTCCGGCCATGTACGTCATGGTTCGCGATGCGGACGGCAACCTCGTTCGCCAGGTTAGCGCAAACTCGGACAAGGGCCTGCATCGCACCGCCTGGGACCTGCGGCTGCCGCCGCCGGATCCGATCAACCTCGCGCCCGGAGACCAGCCTTACTGGGTACCGGATCCTGTCGGCCCGATGGTCATTCCAGGTCAGTACACGGCGCGTCTCGCCACCGAGAGAAACGGCATTCTCCAGGAGACGGGTGACTCGCAGACCTTTACGGTCAAACCCCTGGAGGCCAGCCCGGAAATCACGAGCGACCGCCGCGCACTGCAGGCATTCCAGACTAAGGTGGCGGGCTTGCAGCGAGCAGTAGCTGGCAGCGGCGCAGCGATGGCGGAACTCGAGAACCGGATCGCGCATGTGCGTGCAGCCATCGTGGAAACAACGTCAGCCGGCGAAGCAGAGCGAAGCGTGCTGCAGGACCTCACGACCCGGCTCGCAGATATCGGAGTTGCTATTCACGGTGATGCGACGATCGGTGGGCGGAACGAGCCGGTACCGATGTCGATCTCCTCGCGCGTGTCGGATCTTTACTACAACCTCGTCTACACGCAGTCTGATGCCGGGGGGAACTACAGAGGCTCTTACGCGGTAGCGGCGCAGGAGTTTACGGGGGCACTGCAGGCGCTTGGAAGCGTTGACGCAGACCTCTCCGCGCTCGAGGACGCGCTCGAAATCAAGGGTGCGCCGTGGACACCGGGACGTATTCCCGACTGGTCGGCCGAATAGCGGCCTACTGCGCAGCGATCCATTTATCCATGCGTAGTTCCAGGAGGTCGAGCGGCAGGGCGCCCGCACCGAGCAGCTCGTCATGGAATGCCCGGATATCGAACTTGTCGCCGAGTTCGATTTCCGCGCGTTGGCGCAGCGTCAGGATCTTCAACTGACCGATCTTGTAGGCCAGTGCCTGGCCGGGCCAGCCGATGTAACGGTCAATCTCGTTGACGATGTCGTGCTCGGTCTTGGCGGCGTTGTCCTTGAAAAAGTCGATCGCCTGCTGGCGAGTCCAGCCCTTGTAGTGCATGCCGGTGTCGACAACGAGCCGCACTGCGCGCCACATGTCGTAGGTCAGCTGGCCGAAGCGTGAGTATGGATCCTTGTAGAGACCGAGATCGTAGCCCAGGCGCTCACTGTAGAGCCCCCAGCCCTCGACAAAGGCCGTAAATCCCATAAACCGTCGGAACATCGGCACATCACCGAGCTCCTGTTGCAGCGCAATCTGCAGATGATGGCCGGGCATCGCCTCATGCACGCTCAGCACCTCGATTTCGTACTTCGGCCGGACTTCGGGCTTGTACAGATTGACGAAGTAGATGCCTGCACGGCTACCGTCGGCGGCAGGCCGATTGTAGTAGGCCGTCGTTGTGTTGGGAGCGATCGAATCGGGAATGGGCTTCACGCCGTAGGGCATGCGGGGCAACTTGCCGAAAAGTTTCACGAGTTCGGGGTCGATGCGTTTCGATACCGCAAGATACTCGGTGTACAGATCGTCGGGATTGTCAAAATAGAACTGCGGGTCGGTGCGCAGGAATTCGAGAAAGTCCGCGAAGCTGCCCTCGAATTCGACCTCGCGAATAATGGCCATCATCTCTTCACGGATGCGCTTTACCTCGTCGAGGCCGACGCGATGAATCTCATCGGGGGTCAGGCGTGTCGTCGTGTAGGAACGGGCCTGGAACTCGTACCAGGCGCTGCCGTTCGGTAATTGCGACAAGCCAATACTCTCGGTGGCAGCCGGCAGATACTTTTCATTGAAGTACTTGTCGAGCTTGCGGTAGGCCGGGATGACGGTGTCCTCGATGACGCTGGTGGCCTCTGCACGCAGGCGTTCGCGGTCGGCGGCCTGAAAGGACTCGGGCAGGTCTGCGAAGGGCTTGAAGTACGGACTGTCTGCTGCGAACTCCACGACCTGGGCCGAGATTTGCTCGGGCATTCTCTGCATCAGGACGGCCGGCGGCATGAAACCCGCTTCGCGACCGGCTTCGGCCAAGTCAATCGTCTGTTCGATGACAACATCGAGTTTGCCGAGGCGTGCAATCCAGTCCTCGTAGTCCTGTACCGTGACGAACCTGAGCCGGTTGGCCAGGTTGTCGAGACTCTGTATGCCGCGCTGGTGCTGGAACGGGATCAGGAAGCCCCTGAACTGGTGTTCGTCGACCTGATCCTGCAGCTGGCGCCTGAACAACTCGTAGTTGAGTTGCTCATCATCCGGGAGCGCGTCTCGATCAATCGCATAGACACGACGCAGGAATTCGCTGGTCTCGACGTGCTCTTTCTCGATCGCGCTCAGGCTCTGGTCACCCCAGTCCTGGTTGTAGCGCCGGTCGCCCATCATCGAGGCCATCACGGGTGAGTTTGCCAACCGCCATTCCCAGTGCTCGTCGAGCAGGGCCTGGAAATCCGACGCTGCGTCCGCCATGGCGGTACCGCCGCAGGACAGTCCCAGCAACAGTAACGAGATTCTGATCAATTTCATGCCAACCCCCTGATTTTCATTGGCGGGCATTGTTACTGGCCGGCCGGCTGCTGGCAACCGGTGTGAGCATTGGCTATGATGACGCGCACTGGTCAATAGCGTTCGCAGAAGAGACCCCGTTGACTCGGGGCGCCGAAGGCGCAACTCGCTCGGAAACGCTCAGGCAGAAGGACTGCGTACGCTGATCAGCTCTGGAGAGCGGCCTGACAGGCCCACCGAAGGGGAACGTGACCGCAGGTCATTGATCTCTCAGGTAACCAAGGACAGAGGGGCGGCAGCCGTTGACGGCTGCCGCCCTTTTTTTGTTGTTTTTCGAACGTCCGACTGACTGGTTTTTCTTATGGGTTCCAAGACACCGTTGTACGACAAGCATGTTGAAGCCGGCGCGCGCATCGTCGATTTTGGCGGCTGGGACATGCCGCTTCACTACGGCTCGCAGAAGGAAGAGCATCACGCGGTGCGGCAGAACGCTGGCGTGTTCGACGTCTCACACATGACCGTCGTGGATCTTTCGGGGGAGCGAGTACGCGAATTCCTGCAGTATCTCGTCGCGAATGATGTAGCCAAACTCAAGGATTACGGCAAGGCCTTGTATACCTGCATGTTGACGCCTGATGGTGGCGTCATCGATGACCTGATCGTCTATTTCGTCGCGGACACCCGGTATCGCCTCGTCGTCAATGCGGCGACCCGTGAAAAGGACCTTGCGTGGATTCGCGAGCAGGCCGAGGCGTTCGAGGTCAGCGTTGTGGAGCGAGCCGAGCTGGCGATGGTCGCCGTTCAGGGACCGAATGCTCGTGAGCTGGCCGCGCCGTGCATTGATGCGGAATACCGCGATGCCGCCCTCGCGCTCAAACCGTTCACCGGGATGTTGGCCGGCGACTGGTTTGTCGCGCGGACCGGCTATACGGGCGAGGATGGCTGGGAAATCGTCATGCCAGCGGCAGAAGCGCCTGCCGTGTGGGATCGGCTGTTGGCTGCCGGCGTTGCGCCGTGTGGGCTGGGGGCCAGGGACACGCTGCGGCTCGAGGCTGCGATGAATCTCTACGGTTCAGACATGGACGAGACGATTTCACCGCTGGAAGCGGGGCTCGAGTGGACCGTCGCGTGGGAACCGGCCGATCGGGACTTCATCGGTCGGGCCGCACTCGAAAAGCAGCGTGAAAATACGGACAGACAGCGCTTCGTCGGTCTGCTATTAGAAGACAAGGGTGTGCTTCGCAATCACCAGAAGATCGTCGTGGACGGCCTGGGTGAAGGCGAAATCACGAGCGGCGGCTTCTCGCCGACGATTGGTCGTTCCATCGCGCTCGCACGAGTGCCCGCGGGCGACTATGACCAGGCCCAGGTCGATGTCAGGGGCAAGTTACTGAACGTTCGGATCGTCAAGACGCCGTTCGTTCGCAACGGGCAAATACGAATAGACGTTTAGCGTCACCGCAAAAGAAAACCACTGGGAGAAACACAATGAGTGAATTGCCGGGAGATCTCCTCTACACCAATGATCACGAGTGGCTGCGCCGGGAAGACGATGGCAGCGTCACGATCGGGATTACCGAGCATGCGGCCACCTCGTTAGGCGACCTGGTCTACGTCGAGCTGCCCGAAGTTGGCCAGGAGGTCGTGGAGGGCGGCGAAATGGCCGTCGTTGAATCGGTCAAAGCCGCCTCGGACGTCTATGCACCCGTTCCCGGCAGTGTTGCCGCGGTCAATGAAGAACTCGCGGACGATCCCGAGAAGATTAATGCAGACCCCTATGTAGACGGCTGGATTGTGCGCATGAATGTCGATGGCATGGATGAGAGCGCCCTGATGACTCCGGACGCCTACCAGCAACTGCTCGACGAACTGGACGACTGATGCCTTTCATTCCCCATACCGAGAAAGACACTCGGGAAATGCTCGCGGCCATCGGCGCGGACTCGATAGAAGATCTGTTTGACGAGATTCCCGCTGCGCTGCGCATCGACCACCTGCACGGTGTACCCGAAGCGCTCAGCGAGATGGAAATTTCGCGGCTGATGCGTGAGCGTGCCCACATGGACGGTTCCCCGCTGTGTTTCATCGGCGCCGGTGCCTACGAGCATCACATCCCGACGGCCGTCTGGGACATCGCGACACGCGGTGAATTCTATTCCGCGTATACGCCTTACCAGGCGGAAGCGAGCCAGGGCACGCTGCAGACGATCTACGAGTACCAGACCATGATCACGGAGCTGACCGGGCTCGATGTCAGTAACGCTTCGCTCTACGACGGCGCATCGGGTCTTGCCGAAGCCGCACTGATGGCGGTCCGCGCGAATCGCAAGGTCAAAACGGGGCTCGTGCTGTTCGCGCCAGGGGTGAATCCCGTGTACGAGCATGTGGCCGAAGCGATCGCGGGTAGCCAGGGACTCAAATTCGAATGGTTACCGGTCGATACGGCGACCGGCAATGTCGCTTTCGACAAGCTGCCGGAAGGGCAAGAGCCCGTTGCTGTTGTCATGCAGCAGCCGACTTTCCCAGGCACGCTTGAGGACGTCGATCGACTCACCGACTGGGCACACGAGCAGGGTGCTTTTGCCATCGGCATAGCCAACCCCATGTCACTCGCGCTGCTGAAGGCGCCGGGCCATTGGGGCGAGCAGGGTGTGGATATCGCCTGCGGTGAGGGCCAGCCGCTGGGCGTGCCACTGTCGTCCGGCGGGCCGTATTTCGGCTACATGACCTGCAAACAGAAGCACGTCAGGCAAATGCCAGGGCGTATTGTGGGTCGGACGACCGATCTCGACGGGAACCCCGGTTTTGCACTGACTCTGCAGGCGCGTGAACAGCATATTCGCCGCTCGAAGGCGACATCGAATATCTGCACCAACCAGGGACTCATGGTCACGGCGGCGACGATTTACATGTCGTTGTTGGGTTTCGAAGGCATCGCGCGCGTCGCACAGACCTCGCATGCGAAGACAACCCGGCTCGTCGACGGCCTGTGCGCCATTGATGGAATCGAGCGCCTGTATGAAGGTCCATACTTCCACGAGGTGGCCCTCAAGCTGGACCGCCCGGTCGCGCCAGTGCTCGAGGCCCTGGCGGCGCGAAACATCCTGGGTGGTTATGACCTGACGGCGGATGCGGGATGCGATGCTGTGCTGGTCTGCGCAACCGAGACCAAGACCGATGCGGATATCGACGCCTGCGTCGCTGCGTATGCCGAGGCAATGGGCTGATGTCGGGAACGATCGTCGCCAAGATTCGCTTTGAACACGGTAGCTACCAGACGTGGGGCGAGCTGCCGCGCATCGGCAGTCCCGCGCCGGACGTGTCGCTGGTCAATACGAAGTTGCAGGACGTCACGCTCGCGCACTGGACGGGCAAACGCAAGATTATGAATATCTTCGTGAGCGTTGATACAGACGTGTGCGCGACCTCGGTGATCAGGTTCGACAAATACGGTCGCGACATCGATGACCTGGCGCTGCTTATGGTGTCTTACGACCTCCCATTCGCGCACAAGCGCTTCCAGAAGCAGCACGACCTGAACAAGGTCGAAGGCTTGTCGGCCATTCGACACGCGGGCTTTGGAGAGAACTACGGCGTACAGATCATGGACGGACCGCTTGCGGGCATGTTCTCTCGCGCAGTTGTCGTGCTTGATGAGAACAACACGGTCGTGCATCGCGAACATGTAGAAGACATTACAGAGGAACCCGATTATTCGGCGGCGTTTCGCGCGTTGGGAATTGAGATAGATGAGTGAACTGATTTTTGAAAAATCGCGCGGCGGTCGCCGCGCCTTCGCACAGGCTCCAGTCGAGGATCGAGGTATATCGATCCCGGACCAGTTTCTTCGCAGCGACAAACCGCGCCTGCCCGAGGCCTCCGAGCTGCAGACCGTACGGCACTACACGCGGTTGTCGCAGAAGAACTTCTCTATCGACACCCAGTTCTACCCGCTGGGATCGTGCACGATGAAGTACAATCCGCGTGCCTGCAATGCGCTCGCGCTGTTGCCTGAATTTGCGGGCCGGCATCCGCTGGGACCTGTCAGCCATGGCCAGGGTTTTCTTTCCTGTATGTATGAATTGCAGGAAATGCTCAAAGACGTAACGGGAATGAAAGGGGTGTCGCTGACACCGATGGCCGGGGCACAGGGTGAACTCGCGGGCGTCGCGATGATCAAGGCCTATCACGAGTCTCGCGGCGATACACAACGCGATGAAATTATCGTCCCGGATGCTGCGCATGGCACCAATCCTGCGACAGCAACCATGTGCGGCTGCGTGGTCAAGGAGATACCGACCGGTCCGGACGGCGATGTCGACATGGACGCCTTGCAGGCCGTACTGGGTCCGAAGACGGCGGGCATCATGCTGACCAACCCGTCGACGCTGGGCGTGTTCGAACGCCATATCAAGGATATCGCTGATCTGGTCCATGATGCCGGCGGCCTGCTGTACTACGACGGTGCGAACCTCAACGCGATCCTGGGCAAGGTTCGTCCGGGTGACATGGATTTCGACGTCATTCACATGAATCTGCACAAGACGTTCTCAACGCCGCACGGCGGAGGCGGCCCAGGCTCAGGCGCCGTTGGCGTGAACAAGCGCCTGCTGCCATTCATGCCAATACCCGTGGTGACGAAGAAAGAAGTCGATGGTGAAACGGTCTTTGACTGGGCGCAGGAAGACGATCTGCCACAGAGTATTGGTCGCCTGTCCGGGTTCATGGGGAACTCCGGTGTGCTGCTGCGCGCCTACGTGTATATGCGCATGCTGGGTCGTGATGGCATGGAGCGCGTCGCGGAATATGCCACGTTGAATGCGAACTACCTGATGGCACGGTTGCGGGACGCGGGCTTCGAGCTCGCTTTCCCGGAGCGGCGCGCGAGCCACGAGTTCATCGTGACGCTCAAACACGAGGCGAAAGAATTCCACCTGACGGCGATGGACGTTGCCAAAGCACTGCTCGATCGCAATTTCCACGCGCCGACCACGTATTTCCCGTTGCTCGTCCCTGAGTGCCTGCTGATCGAACCGACCGAAACGGAGAGCAAGGAGACGCTCGACAATTTCATGGCGGCAATGATCGACATCGCGAAAGCGGCGCGCGACGACGGAGTGGAATACAAGGAAGCCCCTTACACGATGCCGGTGCGACGCCTCGACGACGTCAAAGCGGCCCGCGAGCTGGACCTCCGCTACCAGAAGTAGCAGTCCTCAGTTGCTAATGTGACCCCTGCAGTCGCTTCGGGCGCCTGTTTTTGCTCAAATCTGAGTTCGGGGTCAGTTTCCTAACTCCTGAAGGACCTTGTCGGGGTTATCATTGTCCAATTGGGTGAGTTAGGAAACTGACCCCGAACCCCAACAGGGCAGAAATAGGGTGACTGCCACCCTATTACCGGGCCCCAAGGCAACCAGGAAATACATGACACACGGCAGAATTATCGCGGCTTTCGCCGCACTGACGCTCTGCGTCCCGGCGCTCGCGGCCGAAGACACGGCCTGGAACGCAACCCTGGACCGTATCTCATCGGGCGTCGTATCAATACGCGTAGACAGCACGCGGGCATTCGATACGGAATGGAACTCATCGAGCCAGGCAACGGGTTTTGTCGTGGATGCCGAACGGGGCCTGATCCTGACCAACCGGCACGTCGTGACCCCTGGTCCGGTGATCGCTGAGGCGGTCTTTCGGAATAACGAAGAGGTGCGGCTGACGCCGGTTTACCGGGACCCCGTGCACGACTTCGGATTCTTCCGTTACGACCCCGCTGATCTCAAATACATTGAACCGGTCGAGCTACCGCTCGTTCCAGAAGGAGCCGGCATCGGCCGGGAGATCCGGGTTATCGGCAACGACGCAGGCGAGCAACTCTCCATCCTGGCGGGGACGATTGCCCGCCTCGATCGCAAGGCCCCCGAATATGGCCGCGGCAACTACAACGACTTCAATACGTTTTACCTGCAGGCCGCGTCCGGCACGTCGGGTGGCTCATCCGGGTCGCCAGTCGTAAATATTGAAGGGCAGGTCGTCGCATTGAACGCCGGTGCGAACAATTCGGCAGCGAGCAGTTTCTTCCTGCCCCTGGACCGCATTGATCGTGCGCTGCGTGAGCTGCAAAAGGACAATGACGTCTCTCGTGGCACTTTGCAGACGATATTCCGCAGCGAGCCTTACGATGAGCTGCGGCGGCTTGGTCTTACGGACGAGTCGGAACGAATCGCTCGCGAGGCGAATCCGGACCAGACGGGCATGCTTACGATCGAGCAGGTCATTCCCGAATCGCCGGCATCCGAACTGCTGGCGCCGGGCGATATCCTGATCCGGCTGAACGGTGAGTTGGTGACCCAGTTTGTGCCGCTTGAGGCCGTTCTCGATTCTCACGTGGGCGAAGAAATCGAGATGCAGGTGGAACGTGGCGGCCAGCGTATCGACGCAACGCTTCGCGTGGACGACCTGCATGCCATCACACCCGCCGAATACCTGGAATTCGGTGACGCGATCGTCAACCAGTTGTCCTATCAGCAGGCACGCCATTACAACCGCAAGGCGGAGGGCGTGTACGTTGCGAATCCCGGTTACCTGCTTTCTAAGGCGGCGATACCGCGCGGCGCGGTGATTGAGGAGATGGACGGTGAGGCCGTCAGTACGCTTGACGAATTCGAAGCGGCGCTCGCGCAACTCGCGGATGGTGAGCGCGCGCGGGTCCGATTCGTGACGATGGAGAACCCGCAAAACTCGGTCGTCCGTTTGCTCGAGATGGACCGTGTCTGGTTTCCTACGCGGCGTTGTGCGAGGGATGACGAATTGGGCATCTGGCCGTGCCGGGATCTGGAGGACGGTCCGGCACCGGCACCCGTCAAAGCCGGCAGCACGAGACTGACGAAGTACAAAGACCCGATCGTCCAGGCGATCGCGCCGTCGCTTGTCGTGGTGACATTTGATCTACCGTACACCCTGTCAGGTGTGGCGGATCGCCACTACTACGGGACAGGCTTGATCGTCGATAAGGAGCGAGGATACGTACTCGTCGACCGCAACACGGTGCCGATCGGGATCGGTGACGTGACGATTACGTTTGCGGGCTCACTTGAGGTTCCCGGCAAGGTTGAGCAACTGCACCCTCTGCATAATTACGCGATCGTCTCCTATGACCCTGTGAGCATCGGTACAACGCCGGTCAGGCAGGCCGAGTTCAGTACGGATACGCTGCGGCCTGGTGACGATGTATGGGTTGTCGGTATCAAGAATGATCATCAACTCGTACATCAGCAGAGTACGGTGTCGTCAGTCGACCCGCTGATGTTGCCCCTGTCGCGCACGATGCGGTTTCGGGATTCAAACATCGAGGGGATATCCCTGGTTAATGCACCGGGTGACGTCGACGGTGTGCTGATCGATAAGCGGGGCAAGGTGCTGGCGACATGGTCGAGCTTTGCTGTGCAGGCTGGTGGGGAATCCGCGCAGTTCAATCGTGGCATCGCTTCCGAAGTCGCAATGCAATTCATCGACATAGTGCGCGAGAACAAGCCTTTTTATTCACTGGAAGCAGAATTTGTTTATGCGCCATTGTTTGCCGCACGCAAGATGGGTGTGGACGAAGAATGGGTCGAGCGACTCGAAGAGAACAACCCGGTGCGCCGGCGAGCACTGAGTATTACGCGCATCGTGGCAGGCTCCCCGGCGGCGGAACTCCTCAAGAATGGCGACATGATCCTGGCAATCGATGGTGGCGTGGTTACCTCGTTCCGGGAGCTCGAGAATGCGGTGCAGAAGCCTGAAGTCATGGTCATTGTCTGGCGCAACGATGCAGCGCTGGAGATCCCTGTTCAGACTACGGTGCTCGATGGACTTGGAATCGACAGGGCTGTCTCGTGGGCCGGGGCGCTGGTCCAGGATCCGCATCGGGCAATGGCGGCACAGCGTGGGGTATCGACGGAGGGCGTGTATATCGCCTACTTTAGCTACGGCTCGCCGGCGACGCGATATGGGCTCTGGGCGGGACGCCGTGTCGTCGAAGTCAACGAAATACCGACACCAGATTTACAGGCATTTGTCGATGCCGTGAAGGACATCGGGCATCGTGAGTCGGTGCGCCTGAAGACGGTAACGTGGAATGAAGCTGTCGAGGTGATTACACTTAAGCTCGATACCCAATACTGGCCCGCGTATGAGATTCGCCGTACTGAGGACGGCTGGAGACGAACGGACTTTGGTTCGTAGACAATACTGGCATCAACGACTATTGCTGCTCCTGGCAGCAGTGCTCACCTGCGGCCTCGTGTCAGCCCAGACGATGTACAAGTACCGGGGCGACGACGGTGAGTGGATCTTCTCTGATCGGCCTCCCGATGACGGAGAGAGTGCGGAAGTTCGGTCTATCACCCCCCGCGTAAAGAGAGGCGAGTTGGTGGTCACCAACTCGTTTACCGGGAGCGCAGTCAGGTTCACGGCACGAAACCGCTTCTATGCTCCGATGGAGGTCGGGCTCGTGATTGATGCGCTCGATGGGGTCGAGTATCCGCATCCCGACGATGACCGACAGTGGGTCGTTTCTCCCCGGAGCGAACTCTTGTTGTTCGATCTGCCGGCAACTGGCTCAGCGCCACCGTCGGTTCAATACAGCTACGCGTACCTGCCAGGTGATCCCAACGCGGTACCGGCCGCGGACGTAAGCTATCGCGCACCGTTTTCCGTTGGCCAGAATTTCCCCATTACCCAGGCGTACCCGGACTCGCTGACTCACCTTACGCGCGACAGCATGTATGCGGTCGACATAGCGATGCCGGTTGGTACCGATATTTTCGCGACGCGCGACGGTGTCGTTTTCGACGTTTCCAGCACCAACTTCAAAGGCGGGCCGGACGCGGACCAGTATGCGGACCTCGCGAATATCGTCCGCATCCTGCATGACGACGGCACATTCGCTGTTTATGCGCACCTCAACTGGAATTCAATTCGTGTGAACCCGGGCGATCAGGTGCGAGCCGGTCAATACATCGCCGACTCGGGTGACACGGGTTTCTCGAGCGGGCCGCATCTGCATTTCGCGGTGCAACGCAACCTGGGCATGCGGGTCGAGTCGATTCCCGTGACGTTCCGCGGGCCAGGCGACAGCACGGTCAGTCCACAGCGCGGCATATCCCTGGCTGCCTACCAATAAGATCTGCGCGCCTAGCTCAGCTGCCCGGCCAGTGCCTCCCACGTGGTGACAGGCATTTCGCAGTGCGTGCCGAGACACCGGTACGCGACCGTTTCGCCAGCGACGGGCGCGCGGTCCGCGAGCGCTCCCGGGAGATCGCTCTCATCCCGGCCAATAGCAAAGACCAACCGCCTTGGCGCGTAGACCTTCGCCGCAGAGTCACGCCAGCGACTGATCTCGTTGTCGTCACCGCGGATGACGACGATTTCGGGGTGCTCCAGGTACTCTTCGAGTGCCGCAAGCAAGCTCACGTGCCCGTGCGGGTACTCGTCGATAGCGCGCCAGGCCGCCCGCAGCGTACGCTCGGCGGAATCGAGGTAGCGCGTTTCACCGAGTAAGAAGCCGAGGCGTTGCAGCGCAAACGCCGCAATCCCGTTGCCTGACGGGACGGCTTCGTCCGCCAGCGATTTGGAGCGATGAATCAGTTCTTCGTGATCATTCGCAGTGAACCAGAAGCCTCCGTCTTCCTTATCCTCGAAATGCTCGAGCAGTAGCTCGGCAATTTGCTGCGCGAATACGAGGTGCCCCGTGTCCCATCTCGCCTGCAACAACTCGAGCAACGCGTCGAGCAAGAAAGCATGATCGTCGAGGTAGGCGGGGAATCGCGCCTGACCGTCCTTGTAGCTGGCCAACAAGCGGCCATCGTGCAGGAGATTGACGTGCAGGAAGTCGACCGCTTTGGCAGCTGCATCGATCAATTCCGGGCGACCGAGACAGCGGCCGGTAATCGCAAGCCCGCGAATCGCCAGCGCGTTCCAGGCTGTCAGCTGTTTCTCATCGCGGCCGGGCGCCACGCGTTTCGCGCGCTCGGCCAGCAACACGCGCTTTGCAGCGTCAATTGCCGTGAGCTCGTCTTCTTCAACCTGCTGGCGTACCGTCAGGTGCCAGCGCCCCTCGAAGTTTGCATCTTCGTCGAGGCCGAAGCGTCGGGAAAACACCTCGAAGTCTTCGCCCAGCAGTTCGCGAACAGTGTCCGGGTCCCACAGGTAATACACGCCCTCGTGGCCCTCGGAGTCGGCATCTCGTGTCGCATAGAAGCCGCCATTCGCGTCGCGCATATCCGCGAGCATCCAGTCGGCTGTGGCATTGGCCGCATCCGCGAACAGCTTCTCGCCCGTGGCGATACTGGCCTGTGCATAAATGGCGAGTAGCGGTCCGTTGTCGTAGAGCATCTTCTCGAAATGCGGAATCTGCCAATACTGATCCACCGAATAGCGATAGAAGCCGCCGCCAACATGATCGAACAGGCCGCCTTCGGCCATGCGTGCCAATGTCAAAGCCGCCATGAACAGGGCCTCGACATCCGGTTCGGGATCGTTGGCGGTATTGCGCCAGTGTCTCAGGAGGCGATCGATCGTAGTGGGGTGCGGGAACTTGGGAGCGGAACCGAAGCCGCCGTATTCGCGATCGAAGGTCTTCTCGAAGGCTTCTCGTGCGCCCGCCATTGGTTCCGCCGTGAGCGCCTGCCCGGCGCTGGCCGGTGACGGTTCCAGTCGCGAGAAAACCTCGAGGATCTTCTCGCTTTGTGCACGCACGTCATCGCGCTGGTCGACGTAGAAGGTGGCGATGTTTTTCAGCAGGTCGCCGAACGCCGGCATGCCGTAGCGGGCCTCGTTGGGAAAATACGTGCCGCCAAAGAACGGTCGCTGGTTCTCGCCGTCCAGGAACATCGTTAGTGGCCAGCCGCCGCCACGCTGCGTAATCAACTGGTGAGCAGTCTGGTAGATCTTGTCGATATCGGGCCGCTCTTCACGATCGACTTTGACGTTGACGAATAGCTCGTTCATGATCGCGGCGATCGCGTCGTCCTCGAACGACTCGTGCGCCATCACGTGGCACCAGTGACATGCGGAATACCCGATCGAGAGCAATATGGGTTTGCCCGTTTCGCGTGCGACAGCGAACGCCTCGTCGCCCCAGGGATACCAGTCCACGGGATTGTCTGCATGCTGCAGCAGGTAGGGGCTGGTTTCTTTGGCGAGGCGATTTGTCATGGATTGATCTATGATACCGGCTTCCTGTCCACACGAGCTGATTTTCATGCTGACATACCCCGAGATCGACGCGGTCATATTCTCGATTGGGCCGCTCAAGATCCGTTGGTACGGACTGATGTACGTCATCGGATTCCTGTTGGCCTGGTGGTTGGCCCGGCGTCGCGCAAAGCGCCCGGATTCGCCAATCACGACCGACCAGGTCGACGATCTTATTTTTTACGCGATGCTGGGCGTTATCCTGGGCGCCCGAATTGGCTACGCGCTGGTGTACGCGACCGAGCAGTTTTTGTCCGACCCGTTTTACCTGGTCAGGATCACCGAAGGCGGTATGTCGTTCCACGGTGGTTTGGCCGGTGTATTGATCGCGATGTGGCTGTATGGACGGAAACTGGGCCTGACGATGTGGCGCATGACCGACTTTATCGCCCCGATGGTGCCCCTTGGCCTGGGGTTTGGTCGAATCGGCAACTTCATCAATGGCGAACTCTGGGGCAAGCCGACCGATGTACCGTGGGGGTTCATGGTGAATGGCCAGGTTCTGCATCCGTCGCAGCTCTACGAAGCGCTGCTCGAGGGTTTCGTCCTCTTCGCCGTACTGTGGTGGTACTCCTCCAAACCGCGGCCTTACATGGCGGTTTCCGGGATGTTCATGCTGCTTTACGGTGCCTTCCGGTTCTTCGTCGAGTTCTACCGGGTACCGGATGCCCACCTGAGCTACCTCGCGCTGGGCTGGGTGACGATGGGCCAGATTCTGTGCGTGCCGATGATCGTGGCGGGCGCTATCATGCTCGTCATGGCGTACCGCAAGACAGGGGAGGCGACGGCCTGACATGCAGCAATACCTGGACATGATGCGACTGGTGCGTGACACGGGCACACGCAAGGAAGACCGCACCGGCACCGGGACCCTGAGCGTCTTTGGGCACCAGATGCGGTTCAATCTCTCCAGGGGATTTCCCCTGGTCACGACCAAGAAGTTGCACCTGCGGTCGATCATCCACGAATTGCTGTGGTTTCTCTCCGGGGACAGCAATATCCGCTACCTCAAGGAGAACGGCGTTTCGATCTGGGACGAGTGGGCCGATGAAAATGGCGATCTCGGACCCGTTTATGGCGTGCAGTGGCGCAGCTGGCCGACACCCGACGGCCGAAAGGTCGACCAGATTTCACAAATCATGCAGCAATTGCGGGAATCGCCGGACTCTCGGCGCATTATTCTCTCGGCCTGGAATGTCGCAGAAATCGACAATATGGCACTGCCTCCTTGCCACTGCCTGTTCCAGTTCTACGTGGCCGACGGCAAGCTGTCCTGCCAGTTATATCAACGCAGCTGCGATATTTTCCTCGGCGTACCGTTCAATATCGCGTCCTACGCGCTGTTAACTCACATGCTCGCGCAACAGGCGGACCTCAAGGTTGGAGACTTCATCTGGACGGGTGGTGATTGTCACCTGTACCTGAATCACCTGGAACAGGCGGAAGAGCAGTTGGCGCGTGAGCCACTGCCGCTCCCCACGCTGGCGATCAAGCGGCGCCCGCCGAGCATCTTCGATTACACGTCCGAGGATTTCGAGATTCTCAATTACGAGGCGCACCCGCACATTAAAGCGGCCGTCGCTGTCTGAGCCGCCGACATGATCAGCATTATCGTCGCCGCCTCGGCGAACAATGTCATTGGTGCGGCAGGTGACCTGCCGTGGCGGTTGTCCGACGACCTCAAGCGCTTCAAGGCGATCACCATGGGTAAGCCGATCATCATGGGTCGAAAAACCTGGGAATCGATCGGTCGGCCGCTGCCCGGCCGGCAAAACGTCGTGATTACACGGCAAGCGGGCTTCGCTGCTGATGGTTGCGACGTCGTCGCTTCGAAAGAAAACGCGATCGTAGCCACCGCCGACGCCGAGGAGGTCATGGTGATCGGCGGCAGCGAGGTCTACGGGTTGTTTCTGCCCGATGCGGAACGTCTCTACCTGACGCGTGTGCATGCCGAGGTCGAAGGCGATGCGTTTTTCCCGGAGATCGATGAGTCTGAATGGCGCCTCGTCAACGACGAGCCGCACCGGGCAGACGACCGCAACGCATTTGCTTATTCGTTCAGGACCTACGAACGAATCTAACCTCTTACCTGCACCACACGCGGCAGGCGTTTGTCGAGACGAACCGCGGTGAGTTGACGGCCCCAGACACACCCGGTATCGAGACTGATGAGGTCAGGGAGCACGATCAGGCCAAGCGC
This sequence comes from uncultured Woeseiaceae bacterium, assembly GCA_964557165.1. GTDB lineage: Bacteria > Pseudomonadota > Gammaproteobacteria > Steroidobacterales > Woeseiaceae > UBA1847. The sequence continues at coordinate 24,968 of CAZKZE010000006.1, read as the reverse complement.
AGACCAGTGCCCGAAGACGACGCGCGTGCCGTTCCAGGCTGGCGCCTCGCTCTCGAACCACGGCCGCAGCCCCTTACGCGCACGCCATGGTGAGCCGCTGAACTTCAGTTCCAGCCGGTCATCCGCAGTGACCATTCGCATGCGAGTCAGGCAATTGATGATGAAGCGCAGGCGCTTGTAGCCGGACAGTTTCGCGGACCATTTGTTTGGCGCATTGCCGTACATCTTGCCGAGCACATTCGGGTAGTCATCACTCTGCAGGGCTGCCTCGACTTCGGCCGCGCGTGCAAGCGTCTTCTTCACTGTCCAACGAGGGTGTGTACCGGCGTGTACAAGCAAGGTATCGAGTTTCTTGTCGTAGTGCGCGAGCGGTCGCTGTCGCAGCCACGCGCACAGTTCTTCGGCGTCGCTGGCATCGAGCAACTTCTCAAGTGATCCGAAGCGATTGCCGAAGCGCACGGCGCCAGCCTCGAGCGCCAGCAGATGCAGGTCATGGTTGCCGAGCACGGTGATTACAGAATCGCCGAGATCTCGGATAAAACGGATGGTTTTCAGTGATTTAGGTCCTCGATTGACGAGGTCTCCGCTTAGCCAGAGAGTGTCTTTGGCGGAGTCGAAATCGATCTCGTCAAGGAGTCGCCTGAACGGATCGTAACAACCCTGCAAATCGCCGATTGCGTAGACGGCCATGTGCGCTCCTAGTGAAGCAATCCCGGTACAGCAAGCGTGAACGGTTCGATCGGTGCATCAAAGCTCGCGCCTTCGTCGGTTTCCATGCGGTACAGGCCCTGCATTGATCCCACGGGCGTCTCCAACACGGCACCACTCGAATACCGGAATCGCTCTCCGGGTTCCAGGTGCGGCTGTTCTCCGACGACGCCGTCGCCGCTCACCTCCTGAATCTTGCCGTTGGCATCGGTGATGATCCAGTGCCGGCTCAACAATGTCGCCGGAACGCTACCGTCATTTGAAATTGTGATCGTGTAGGCGAAGACGTAGCGGTCGGCATCGGGCTCGGATTGATCGTCGATATAGCTCGTTGCTACGTTGATGCGAATTTCACACAGCTGTTCATCCATGCGGGCATTCTATCCTGATTTTTGCCGGAGGTAATTGCTTAGTCGAACGTATTCCGCGATCGAAACCTGTTCGGGCCTCAGTCCCGCGTCGATGCCCGCCGCTTCGAAGTCCGGTCCCTCAACGAGTTTCTTCAGCGAATTTCGGAGTGTCTTGCGGCGCTGCATGAACGCGGTCGCAATCAGTGTCGAAAACCCGGCTTCGTCGTTGATTTCGAAAGTGTCGGGCGGCAGCGGATCGAGGCGTACGACGGCCGATGTTACCTCTGGCGACGGGTCGAACGCGTCCGGTGGCACGTCAAACAACGATTCGATATTCAGGTAGCAACCAAGCATGATTCCAAGTCGTCCATAGGCCTTGCTTCCCGGGCCTGCGGCCATGCGAACGACTACCTCTTTCTGCAGCATGAAGTGCATATCGAGAATCTGCTCACGGAATTTCAGCAGGTGAAATAGCAGCGGTGTAGAGATGTTGTAGGGCAGGTTGCCGACGACGCGTATGCGATCACCCAGGGCAGCAAAGTCGAACTGCAGCGCGTCGGCTTCGTGCACCGTGACGTTGGGGTTACCATCGTATTGTCGACGCAGGCGTGCGACCAGGTCGCGGTCGAGTTCAATGGCATGCAGATGACCGGCACTGCGCGCGAGCGCATCGGTGATAGCACCCTGGCCCGGGCCAATCTCGACAATGACGTCGTCGCTTGTCGGGTGCACCGCCCGAATGATTGCGTCGATGACACCCGGGTCAGACAGGAAGTGCTGGCCAAAGCGTTTGCGTGCTCTGTGCTTCGCCATTACGAAAGTGCCATGGTCTTGGCCAGTGCCACGGCGGCGAACAGGCTGCCCGCATCCGCTTTCCCCTGGCCGGCAATATCGAACGCCGTGCCGTGGTCGACCGAGGTCCTGATAATGGGCAGACCCAGCGTAACATTCACGGCATTGCCGAATCCGGCGTACTTGAGCACAGGCAAGCCCTGGTCGTGGTACATCGCGAGTACAGCATCCTTGTGGCCGGCGGCCGGCGTAAATGCCGTGTCCGCCGGCAGCGGTCCACGCAGCTTGAGTCCCTGCTCGCACAACTGGTCGATGGTCGGCGAAATAAAGTCGACTTCCTCGCTACCGAGGTGACCGTCTTCACCGGCATGAGGGTTCAGTCCGCAAACCACGATTTCCGGCGATGGAATACCGAACTTGTCCCGGAGATCTGTGTGCAGGATTTGCAGCACCTGCTGCAGACGCTCCGCGGTGACGTAGTCGGCCACCTCGCGTAATGGCAGGTGCGTGCTTGCAAGGGCCACACGCAACTCACCTGCAACCAGCATCATGACGGGGAGGGCCGCACCGGTCACCTCGGCAAGGTACTCGGTGTGTCCGATGAACTCGACGCCGCTATCGGCAATCACGCTTTTCGCCAGCGGTGCCGTGACCATGCCGGCGAAATCACCGCTCATGCAGCCTTCTGCGGCCGTTCTCAGCCCGTCCAGCAGGGTGCCTGCATTCGTTGTACTCGGGTTCCCTGGCGTGATGTCGGCAGGGAAGGGTGTGTCGATGATGCGCAGTCGATTATCGAATTGCCGCCGGTCGCCGACAATAACGATATCGTCAACGAACGGGCTGTTGGCAAGCGCGTTGCAAAGTTCAGGACCAATGCCGGCAGGCTCGCCGGCTGTAACTACGAGTGGCCTTTTAAGGTTCACACCCGGACGCGTGGCTAGATGCGAGGCTCGACAAAAGCCTCATCGCGCAGGCGCTGCATCCACAGCTGCGATTCTTCTTCCATCTTGCCGTTGCGGATCCGGAGATCACAATTGCGTTGCTTCAGGTCTTCGGTGTTGTCGTACACACGGCGTTCCTGGACTTCGAGAATATGCCAGCCAAACTGTGTGCGGAACGGGTCCGATACGACGCCAATCTCGCTGGACTCGATGGTCTGCTCAAATTCGGGAGCGTAGGAGCCCGGGCCCGCCCAGCCGAGTTCACCACCAAGATTCGCTGATCCCGGATCATCTGACAGCAGCTTGGCTTGTTCACCAAAATCCTCGCCGGCGCGAATCTTCTCGAGCGTTTCTTCCAGCCGTTGTTTTGCCGTGGCGTCGTCAATGATTTCGTCGGGCATGATCAGGATATGGCGTACCTTGGCTTGATTGACCTCGCTACGCTGGACGGCGCTGCGAAGGTCATCGACCTTGACGATATGGAAACTGCTCGCGGCGCGAATGGGAGGGGCTATATCACCGGCCTCCATATCCTGGAGAACGTCGGCAAATAGAGTCGGGACCTGTTGTCCATCCATCCAGCCGAGCGATCCGCCTTCAAGAGCCGTCGGCCCGGCAGAATAACGAGCGGCCAGTTGCCGGAAGTCGGCGCCGTTCTGAAGTTGTGCGTAAATCTGGTTTGCCAGTTCCTGGGTCTCGGTAACCTCTTCGGCACTGGCCGTTTCGGGCAACGTCAAGAGTATGTGCGAAAGTTCGTACTCTGAGTTGGCGACGACATTTCCCTCGAGGTCGGCAATACATTGCTCGATTTCGCGTTCAGAGACGTTGATGCTCTGGCCAACTTCGATACGTCTCAGTTGCTCAATCGTGATCTCCTCACGGAGCGCACGCCGAAACTGTGCGTAGTCGATGTTGTCCTGCGCGAGCATTCGGGGCATGTCCTCAAATGGTATTCCGCTACTCTGCGCTATCGCGGCGATTTGCTGGTTGAGCATCTCGTCCGAGATCTCCAGACCGATGCGCGAGGCGCGCTGCAACTGGATTTCCGCCAGGATCAGCCGTTCCAGGATCTGCTCCTCGAGTATTTCAGCGGGCGGCAACTGCATATTCTGGGCGGCTGCACGCTGGCGGATGGTCTCGATCTGCTCGGTGAGCTGGCTCTTCAGGACAACACCCTCGTTGACTATTGCGGCGACGCCATCGAGGAACTCGCCCGTCTCGGACAGCTCGTCAGCGAAGGTAACGGGCGCAGCTGTGAGTGCGACTGCGGCGCATAAGGCATTGAATTTTAACAATTTTTACTACCGGAGATCTGCGGAATAGCCAAGAATACCACGTTCGAGCATTTTGTCAGCTGCCGTGCCGACGCTTGCCATTCCCTTGAGTACAAATTGCAGACCAATTGACGTATCTCGAGTTCCGTCGCGCGTGGAAATATGACGGCGGGTTACGAGCCGCAGGCCCCAGCAACAGCTCTCGTACTCGACACCGTAAAACTGCTCGAGCTCTTGCTCGTCGCGGAATGAATAATTGTAGCGGCCGACGAAATTCCAGTTCCTTGTGATAGGCCAGGAGATTGAAATATCGCCCTGCTCCAGGGAATCGCGCCGGTAGCGATACGCCAGGTTCAGAATCTTGTTGCTGGCGGGCCGGTACTGGAAACGTGCCTCCGACTTGGCTGTGCCGTTGTCGCCGGTACCCCACTGTTGCCCGACGTCAAAGTTCACGTTCTCCCATAGCAGGAAACCGATTTGAGCGATGTAATCGGAACGTTCGAGTGTCGACGCCGGAACGCCGGGCAATGTGACCATTCGGTCGCCAAAATACCGGGTCTGGCCTATCGTTGCGGTCACGAGTTCGCGGCCCGTGTCGAGGTCAAGCACGCGGGTAGTGATACCGAAGCTCACCTGGTCGGTATCGCCAATTCGATCGAGACCGAGGAAGCGGTTCTTGCGAAATAGTTGCACCAGGTTGAGATCGGGAGTGATCGTATCGAAGACCGGCAGGTCGTCCTGATCGCGAAAAGGTATGTTGACGTAAAGTAAGCGAGGTTCGATAGTCTGGATACGATTCGAACCGGTCATCGCGCGTTCCAGGATCAGGCCAGTATCGACGCTGGCGATCGGAACCGTCCGGGTATACTCAGTTTCCTCGCCGGGTGCCGTGTTCGACAACGCGTAACGCGTGTAGTTGAACGCGATGGCCGGGGTGAAGAATGCGCCAGGCCTGGTAATCGGGACCTCAATCGACGGCGCCGCGTTGAAGCGCCAACCCGTAACCCCGGTGTCCCGATCAAAGTTGACGACGTCAAGATCGAGCCCCAGATCGAAAAGAGCCAGGGGCCAGTTTGTGCTCAGTAATACCTGCGGCAAGCGTCGATAGGGCTCGTCCTCTGGCAGGATGGCGTCATCGATTGTCTGGAAATCCTGCACCTGGGCAAACAGCGAAAGGTGCTTCGAGTAGTAGTCAAAACTCACGTGGCGATCGAGGTTCGTAATACTGGAGGCACTCAGGCTGCCGCCAAGATCCTCGAAGTACTGACTGTCGGACACTTGGCGGAATTCGATACGATTGCGCCAGCGATTGTCGAACAATGTGCGATGCCGGTACTGCACTTGATATCGTGACTCGTTCAATACGCTGTCGTCGGGCAGGTAATCCGCCGCGACACGGCCGTCGTTGCGTCGCGTCAGGTATCGAAACTCGGCCGCGAGTTGCAGGCCGCGCTCGGTCAGCAGGCGCGGCGTGAACGTTGCGTCATAGTTTGGCGCGATATTCCAGTACCAGGGCACACGAATTTCGTTGCCGCTGCGTGCCGAACTGCCAATCTCCGGGGTTAGAAAGCCCGACTTTCGCGCGTCACTGATCGGGAATGTCATGTGCGGAAGGTAGAGGATCGGTACGCCCTTGAAGCGCAGCTTCATTCCCTTCGCGGTTCCGACACCCGAGTTCGTATCGAGCAAGATCGACTTGCCTTCGATCAGCCAGTCTTCCGAGGCCGGCGGGCAGGTCGTGTACTCCACGCCGCCGAGCGAGAGCGTGCCGTTCTGATTGATCTCGAGAGAATCCGCGGCACCTCGGGAGTTGTTGCTGCCCAGCGAGAAATCGGCGCCATCGAAGCGGATGCGCCCTGTTCCGTAGCCGAATTCGGCGGAGCGGCTCATGATCTGCGTGCCCGGGTCCTCGTAGCGAACCCCGCCCTCGAGAAACAGCGCGCGTTGCTCCGGGTCGTATCGAGCCGATTCCGCCCCCGCGATCTTGTCGTCGCGTCGCAGCAGGACGCCGCCGCTCATGCTGGCCGTCGGGTTATCGCCAAACTGCGCGTCGAACCGGCCCGCTTCCAACTGAATAGTCTTCGGATTATCGAGCACGCTGGCGCGCAACGGCGAGTCCACAGCCAGGGGGCCGCCAAGTGATACGCCACAAGACAATTCATCCTCGCCGTACGCATGTGTCACGGCCAGCAATAGGCAGGCTAGGGTCAGTGGTTTGGCAGACAAAACGATGGTCCGGTCAGGTTTGGGCCGGGACTTGCGTGAACAGGATGTTATCAGGCATTGGTATTTGTTACCTTCGCACAGATCTTGAAGTGCTTCAACGCGTTACGGAGAGCTGTAATCGAGACTTCCACAATCCCGGACGATGCGCGCCTGGCCGCTCTTAAAGCCTGGACGGACGGTATCGACGTCGTTGCGGGCAGCGAACCCGTGCCCGCCTCGGCCGACGCGAGTTTTCGTCGTTACTTTCGATTGCAGTCGGGACCGAATAGTTTCATCGCAATGGACGCGCCGCCGCCCCAGGAAGATTGCCTGCCATTCGTAAAGATCGCGGGCTACCTTGAGGCGATGCGTCTCAACGCGCCCCGCATCATCGACGCCAACCTGGACGAAGGGTTTCTGTTATTGAGCGATCTGGGCTCGCGACAATACCTGGGCGAACTGCAGCATGACGCGTCGAGCGCGCCGGAGTTGTACAGCGACGCACTGGCGGCACTGGCGGCGATGCAGCGACGGGGCGCTGCCTACCAGGGTCTGTTGCCGCCGTACGACGACGAGCTGTTGCGTTTCGAGTTGTCATTGTTTCATGACTGGCTTTGCGGCACGCACCTTGGTATTTCGTTCACAGAAGAAGAGGAAAGGGCCTGGCAGGATTGCTGCGATGTACTCGTCACAAACGCACTCGACCAACCGCAGGTGTTCGTGCACCGGGATTACCATTCGCGCAACCTGATGCTGACGGATGAGGGAAATCCGGGAATCCTCGATTTCCAGGATGCAGTTGAAGGTCCGCTCACTTACGACCTCGCGTCCCTGCTAAAGGACTGCTACGTCAAATGGCCCGCACAGCAGATTTGGCGGTGGGCACTGACTTTCTACGAAGCCCTCGATTCAACGACGCGCGAGCGAATCGATAAAGAGCGATTTCGGCGCTACTTCGAGTTGATGGGAACGCAGCGGCATTTGAAAGCGGCCGGAATCTTTGCGCGCCTGAATCATCGTGACGGTAAGCCCGCTTACCTCGAGGACGTTCCACGTACGTTGTCGTACATTGTCGACCTCAGCGGCCGCTATGAAGAACTCGAGTTCCTGATTGAGCTGATCGAGGAACGCGTCCATCCGGGGATGAAGGGGGACTCATGAGGGCGATGATTCTTGCCGCAGGCCGGGGCGAACGCTTGCGTCCAATCACGGACGAAATACCGAAGCCGCTCATCGACGTCGGTGGGCAGAGCTTGATCGAGCGTCGTCTCGAAAACCTGCGGTCCGCCGGCATCAGAACAGTAGTTATCAATCTCGGCTGGCTCGGTGACAGGATTGTCGAACGAGTGGGTACCGGGGCGCAGTATGGCCTCGAAGTCATCTACAGCCAGGAAGGCGATAACATCCTCGAAACCGGCGGCGGCATTCACAAGGCATTGCCTATGCTGGGTAGCGAAGCATTTCTCGTCGTGAACGGCGATATCTACACCGACATGCCTGTGCCTGAAGTGGAACTGGCGAGTGAGAGTCTCGGGCATCTCGTGATGGTGCCCACCCCTGATTATCGCGACAGCGGAGATTTCAATCTGGAGGCAGGGCTCATACGTAATGGAGTCGACGCCGCCTACACGTTCAGTGGCGTCGCCTTCTACCGCCCCGAGTTCTTCGACGGCTGTGAAGCCGGGCGTTTCTCCATAGCGCCGATGTTGCGTGCCGCAGCGGATCATGGGCAATTGTCGGGATCACTGTATGAGGGTTTCTGGGCGGACGCGGGAACGCCAGAACGCCTGGAGACGCTGAGGGCGAGTATTCAGACATGGTAGTTATGCCTATTTCCGGGGCCGAGCGCCGCTGCAATAATGCGCCCAAAATCTCCCTCGGCCCGCGTGAAAATCGATGAAGCTGGAACGGCTTGCAGTCATGACCCCCGTCATGCGAAAAGGCATGATCGTGCGTGATTTTTTCGAGGAAGCTGCGCGCTGCAACGTACCCGGCTTGCCCTACGGCGATGATCAGAACCGAATCGCCGGCCGAATCTCGATGCGCCACGTCTTCAAGAAAATAGCTGTCCCGGACAGCATCCTCGCGCTGGCAGATGCCATGGGAGACAAGACCGACAGGCTCGACCTTTCAGAAAGGAGAGTCCTGAGAGCGTTCGCTAAACCTGTCGAGACCTATTTGCTGGAGAACATCCCCCACGTGTCCCCCAAGTCATCGCTCGTCAAGGCGCTGGCAATCATGGAGGCACACAACAGCCACTACATCTTTCTTATCGAGAACGGTGAGTACAAGGGCGTTGTGACGCGCATGGTGATCGCCAATCGCATGCTCGAGTGCCTGCAAGAGATGGAGCAGGAGCGGGACCTCTCGGGGTCTCTGGATTCTACCGAGTGAAACCCACCTGAGCCGAACGTAGAGAACATACAATGGAAGTCGTTTCTCCGGCAGTGACTCAATCCATGTGGATCGCGGGTGCGATTCTCGTTGCTGCTTATATCTTGATATTCACCGAGGTGGTCCATCGAACTGTGGCGGGCGTTATCGGTGCCGTGGTGATGATCCTGGTGGGCCAGGTCTTTGGCTTCTACTCGCAAGCCGAGGCTGTCCTGGCCATAGACGCCAACACGATGTTCCTGCTCACCGGAATGATGACGCTTGTGGTCATGCTGCAGCCCACGGGCGCGTTTGAATACCTGGCGATCCGTTTGGCCAAGCTGTCCAAGGGCAGTCCTGTCCGCCTCCTGATCTATCTGTCGACGCTGGTCACGGTTATCAGCCTGTTCCTCGACAACGTTACGACGATTCTCGTGTTTGCGCCGCTCACGGTCGTGATTGCGAGGCTACTTGGCGTCAGCCCCGTCCCCTACCTGATGGCGGAGGCGTTGCTTTCCGATACTGGCGGCGTTGCCACCCTGGTCGGTGACCCGCCGAATGTGATGATCGGTAGTGCCGCGAACATCGACTTCAACACGTTTCTGTTTCACATGGGGCCTATCATTTTCGTCGCGTGGCTGGCGACCATGGCTCTGTTGCTGGTCATGTTCCGTAAAGACCTGGCTGGGGAGATTGACAGCGCCCTCGACCTCGACGAGACCAAGGTCTTAAAAGACAAGAATGCGTTGATTTCGGTGTCCTTCTCAATCGGTGTCGTCATTGTCCTGTTCTTTATTCACCATCGCTACCACCTCTTTCCAGGCTACGTTTCCTGGATCGGTGTCGCTGTAGCGCTGGCGCTCGTGCGCCCGGATCCCGAGGAGATTCTCAAGGGACTGGACTGGTCGTTATTACTCTTCTTCGCTGGGCTGTTCATCATTGTGGGCGGCGTTGAAGGCTCCGGTCTGCTGGACCTGCTGGGGGAGAAACTGACGAGCGTCGCCCAGGATCCGGAGAACCTCCTGCTCACTGCACTGGTCGTCATGTGGGTCGCCGCGTTCCTGAGCGCGGCCGTGGATAACATCCCGTTCACGGTCACGATGATTCCCATCATCTCCCATCTGCAAACCCAGGGTGTCGATGTCATGCCGCTATGGTGGGCACTGGCGGCAGGCGTTGGGCTCGGCGGTAATGGCTCTCACATAGGTTCAACCGCGAATATTATCTGCGTCGCCGAGGCAGAGCGTACGCGCAATCCGGCCTACCGGATCACGCCGCTGTTCTGGTTGAAGAAGGGCACACCCGTCATGCTGGTGACGCTGATCATCACCAGTGTGCTGATGACGATCTTCTTCGACTACTACCGAGGCGTTTAAGCCAGTCCCAGGTGACCTAGCAAATGCGGCGTTAGTTTCTCTGACGTTTCCTCGAGTGGCAGGTCGATTCCGAGCCTGTGCAGGTCGGTCATCTCGAGTTCTTCGTAGCCGCAGGGGTTGATACGCGAGAAAGGCTCGAGGTCGATTTCGACATTCAGCGCCATGCCGTGAAAGCTCGCGCCACGGCGAATCCGGAGTCCGACACTCGCAAGTTTCCTGTCGTCGACATAGACGCCGGGCGCGTCGGCGCGAGCGGCTGCTGCAACGTCGTACTCGGCGGCCAGGTCGACCACACTTTGTTCCAGCGCTGTCACAAGCCGGCGTACACCGATGTTGGCGCGACGGATATCAATCAAGGGGTAGATCATTAGCTGACCTGGACCGTGAAATGTCACCTGCCCGCCGCGATCGATTTGTACGACCGGAATGTCGCCGGGTGCGAGCAAATGCTCCCTGGCCGCATTCAGGCCGAGCGTAAAGACGGGCGGGTGTTCGCAGAACCAGATTTCGTCGTGCGTGTTTTCATCGCGGGTATCGGTGAAGTCCCGCATTTCGTGCCACAGGGGCACGTATTCCTGCCAGCCGCGAAAGCGCGTCTTCACAACGCCATCAGGACGTCTTCATGATTCGTAGCGTCCTGGTAGATTGCGTCGAGTTGCTCCTGGCTCGTCGCAGTGATCGTCACGGTGACAGAAACAAAACGATCGTTGCTGCTCGACGCCAGCGCCACGGCACTATCGTCCACGGCACCTGCATGCTCTTCGACCAACGCACGAGCTGTCGCCGGAAACTCCGGCGTATTGCGTCCCATCAGCTTGATAGGAAACTTGGTGGGAAATTCAATTGCAGATTCTTCGGGCATGGCTACTCGAACCAGAGGCCAACGCTGTCTTTGGCGCGCTGCCAGAACGATCCCTCGGGATTGTCTTCGAGCGCACGCAAGGGAGTACTCAATTGCACATCCTCATCAAGAGCGATCGTGAGTTCGGCGACAGGCTGGCCAGAAGCCACCGGCGCCTCGACAATGGCCGGAATATCGAGCGTCGATTCGAGCTGATCGTACGTGCCACGGCGCACCGTGATGTAGAGATCTTCGAGAACGCCGAGTCGCGACACCTCGTTTGCCGATTTCCAGACCCGCGTCGTCGCGACTTCCTCGCCTGCTCTGAACAGCAGGCGCGTCTCGAAGAAGCGGAAGGCGTAATTGAGCAATGCCTGGCTGCCATCCGTACGCGCTTTGGTACTCGACGTCCCCATGACGACAGAAATTACGCGCATTCCGTCGCGCACAGCCGATGAGACGAGGCAATAGCCAGCGTCCTCCGTATGGCCCGTTTTCAGTCCGTCGACCGAGGGATCGCGCCACAATAACGAATTGCGGTTGCTCTGCTTGATGTCATTGAATGTGAATTCCTTAATCGCGTGCCAGGCGTAGTACTCGGGAAACTCCTCGATAAGGGCACGTGCCAGCGTAGCGAGGTCGCGAGCGGTCGTGATGTGGCCTTCTGCCGGCATACCGGTTGCATTCAGGAAGTTGCTCGAGTGCATCCCGAGCTGCTGAGCGTACTGGTTCATCATCTGTGCAAATACGCCTTCTGTACCGGCGATGTGTTCGGCCAGCGCGACGCTCGCGTCATTGCCCGATTGAACAATCATCCCCAGCAACAGGTCCTCGATCGACACGCGCTTGCCAACTTCCACGAACATGCGCGAGCCGGGCATGCGCCAGGCCTTCTCCGAAATCGTGACCTCGTCTTCGAGGCTGATCTGGCCCTGCCTGAGTGCAGTGAATACGACATAGGTGGTCATGATCTTGGTCAGGCTAGCCGGCGTCAGCGGCGTATCCGGATCCAGCGACGCGAGTTCCTTTCCGGTCGTCGCGTCCACGACGAGGTAACTCTTGGCGCCAATGATCGGCGGGGCGGGCGCTGGCATGGACGATTGAGCGTAAGCGCTTGATGCAAATACGAAAACGAGGATAAGAAATGCACGGGTCGAACGTTTGATCATGTGAGATCTGGACAGGGTTGCGGACAGCTTGGGCGCGTATTGTACGCGGCTAATCGCTAATTAGGTAAGGATCGTTGATTCCAATGGCTTCCAGCTTGTCGACGAGGACATCGTATTGCATGACGTCGGCGACCGGCCCGATGCGAACTCGATAAAGTACACGATCGGGCGAGCGCTCCTCATGAATAAACGCATCGCCGATTCCACCCCGCGCAAGGTCGCGGAGGCGACGTTCGGCATTGGGCCGTTCGCCAAAAGCGCCCACCTGCACGTAAATGCGGTTGGCAGGAACAGCGGGCTGCGCGACGCCGGTCGTCGCCGGCGGCGGTGGTGGTGGCGAACTCACGCGAACCGGGCGATCGCCCCGGGGCTGGTCGAAGCTGATGGCCGTCACTTCCACGAGGCTCGTGCCGTCCTTGATCATGTCCAGCTTCATCGCTGCCGCGTACGACAGATCGATAATCCGGTTGTGGACGAATGGGCCACGGTCATTGACACGGACGACGATCGACCTGTTGTTGTTCAGGTTGCGGACGCGTACATACGTTGGCAATGGCAAAGACTTGTGCGCGGCGGTCATCGCGTACATGTCGTAGACCTCGCGGTTCGAGGTCAGGTTGCCGTGGAACTTCTTGCCGTACCAGGACGCGACACCCCGCTCCTGGTAGCCAATGCTCGAAGTCATCACCGTATAGCGTTTGCCGAGGACCTCGTACACCGGGCCATTGCCATACTTACTGCGTGCCTCGGGTCGAGGCACGGCGTCACCTGGCAGGTCCGGGATACGCGTGCTCCCCGGCGGCGGTCCGTCGTCTTTCACATTGCTGCCGCCGCAGGAGGCAACAGCGAGCAGGGCAATTGCCAGCAGCGGCAACCTAGCCCGCATCGGCGGCTACCTTGCGGGCGATCTCCTGACCGAGTTGATAGGCGGCGAGCGCATACATGACGCTACGGTTGTACTTGGTGATAACGAAGAAATTGTGAAAGCCGACCCAAAGCTCCGTGCCGTCGTCCCCTTCGAAGCTCAGCAACTCGCCCGCGCTGTCTGCGGGGAGATTCGTTGCGAACAACACACCTTTGTTGCTTAGCGCCTCAACCGTGCTGCTCGCCTTGAGCGTATTCTTCGGCTCCGGAACCGCTCCTTCCCAGCGGCTACTCAGCGTCGCCTGCGACACCACTTCTTCGCCGCTCTGCCAACCGTGCTCCAGGAAATAGTTGGCAACGCTACCCGCTACGTCCGCCCAGTTATTCCAGATATCTCGTTTGCCGTCGCCGGAGGCGTCGACGGCGTAGGCGCGGAAGCTCGACGGCATAAATTGCGGCCGCCCCATCGCGCCGGCGTACGAGCCGAGAGGAATCGTCGCATCGATCTCTTCCTCGCGCGTCAGGATCAGGAACTGCATCAGCTCATTGCGGAAAAACTTCGAACGCGGCGGGTAGTCGAACGCGAGTGTCGCAAGCGCATCAAGCACACGATCCCGGCCCGTAATGCGGCCGTAGTAGGTCTCGACACCGATAATTCCGACGACCATCTCAATCGAGACGCCGGATTCTTTTTGAATGCGCTCCAGCATCTCGCGATTTTCGAGCCAGAACGTTGTGCCGGCTGCAATGCGTTCCTTCGTAATGAAGATCTTGCGGTATTCGCCCCAACTGAGCTTGCGCTCGGCGGGTGAGGAGATCTTATCGATGATGGTTTGCTTGATTTCGGCCTTGCCGAGCAGGCTGGAGAGCGCATCGCGATTGAAGTCCTGTGACGCGACCATCTCGTCAATGAAGGCGGCGACGTTCGGCTGTGTGACGTCGACGAAGGTCTTATCGGCAGCATTCGAGCAGGAAACGGAGAGCAGAAAGATTGCCGCGACGGCGAGAAGGCGTTTTTTCATTAATGCGGCAACAATTTACGATGTGAGTGAATGGACATCAGAATACCGAAACCGGCCATCAGCGTCACCATCGAGGTGCCACCGAAGGACACGAGCGGCAATGGCACGCCAACGACGGGTACGAGGCCGGTAACCATGGCCGTATTGACGAAGACGTAGACCATGAAGGTCAGGCTGATGGAGCCGGCGAGCAGGCGGGAGTAGGTGTCGTGGGCCTGGGTCGCGATGTAGAGTCCGCGCCCGACGACAAACATGTACAGAACCAGCAGGGTCAACACGCCGAACAGGCCGAATTCCTCGCCAAGAACCGCAAATATGAAATCAGTATCGCGCTCGGGAAGGAACTCGAGCTGGGCCTGCGATCCGTTGGTCCAGCCCTTGCCGAACAGCCCCCCCGAACCGATCGCGATTTTCGACTGGATAATGTTGTAGCCAGCCCCGAGCGGATCGCTGTCGGGATTGAGCAGCGTCAGCACGCGCTGCTTCTGGTAGTCCTGCATAAATGTCCAAAGCACCATCGCGCCGGGGACGGCAAGCACGCCCAGGCCGAGCATGAGCCGGAACGACATCCCGGCGAGCACAATGACGATGATTCCGGAGGCGGCGATCAGCAGGGCTGTGCCGAGGTCGGGTTGTTTCGCGATGAGCAGGGTCGGCACCACGATCATGACAGCGATAACCGCCAGGTGCCAAAGCCTGGGTGGAATCTGCCGGTCGTGCAGGTACCAGGCGGCCATCATCGGCACGCCGAGTTTCATGGCCTCGGAGGGCTGGAAACGAACGCCAAGATCGAGCCAGCGCCGCGCGCCCTGGCCGACATCGCCCTTTGTAAGGACGAGGATCAGCAACAGCAGGCCGGCGAGATAGCCCCACGGCGTCCAGCGCCTGAGGAAATCGGGTGGTAACTGCGCCACGATGAGCATGGCGACGAATGCGACGCTGAGGCGAATGACCTGGTTCATCAGCAAGCGATTGCTTTCGCCAACGGCGCTGTAGAGAACGAACAAGCCGAATCCACAGATCAGAAGCAGCGCAACCAGCAGGGGCCCGTCGGCGTGCAGGCGGCGCATGATGCGGCCGAAGTCCGACAATGGCGCGGCCTTCGGCATGATCAGTCTTTGCGTATCGCTAAGGCGCATCGTCACCGTACCCGAGGTAAGCGTCCATAATCGATTTCGCAATCGGCGCCGCGACGCTGCTGCCGCTTTCGCCGTTCTCGACGATCAGGGCAACCGCGATGCGTGGGTTATCGAGCGGCGCGAAGGAGAGAAACAACGCGTGATCGCGTTGCCGCTCTTCGAGTTCAGCGTCGTCGTACTCTTCGTCCTGGGCGATCGATACGACCTGGGCCGTGCCGCTCTTGCCGGCCATTTCGTAGGGGGCACCGACCCCGACGGCGCGGGCCGTGCCACGTGGCCCTTGCATGACGTCATGCATTGCGTCGACGACGGTCGACCAGTAGAACTCGTTGCTGATTTCGACATCCGGCAGGCGTTCAGGCTCGACCATACGGCGTTCGTTGGTCAGCGCATCTTCGACTGCGGCGACAATATGTGGGCGAAAACGCTGTCCACGCGTGGCCAGTGTGGCTGCGGCAGATGCGAGCTGTAGCGGCGTCGCCAGCATATAGCCCTGGCCAATCGAGGCGATGACAGTCTCGCCGTGATACCAACGTTTGTCGTCCCGATCGCGAAACGCTGCACGCTTCCACTCACGCGAGGGCACCAGGCCAGAGCTTTCGCTGCCGAGGTCGACACCCGTTTTGGTGCCGAGGCCGAATCG
This sequence comes from uncultured Woeseiaceae bacterium, assembly GCA_964557165.1. Lineage (GTDB taxonomy): Bacteria > Pseudomonadota > Gammaproteobacteria > Steroidobacterales > Woeseiaceae > UBA1847. Next base: position 9,271 of record CAZKZE010000006.1, on the reverse strand, counting down.
ATCCAGGTAGTCGTGCATCGCATCGATACCGATTTCGCGGCTGATCTCGTAAAAATACACGTCGCAGGACTGGGTAATCGCGTCGTGCAGGTCGACCGGGCCATGTCCTTCGGGCTTCCAGTCGCGGTAGCGATGCTCGTCTCCAGGCAGCTGGAAATAGCCTCGGCACAGGGTCTTGCGCGTCAGGTTCGTTGCGCCGGTTTCGAGAGCCGCAAGTGACAACATCGGCTTGATCGTCGAGCCGGGCGGATAAGTGCCTCGCACGGCGCGATTGAACAGCGGGCGATCCGGATTATCCCGCATCTCGCGATACTGCGACGTCGTCATACCAACCGCGAACAGGTTTGGATCGAATGACGGTGCGCTGACGAGCGCGAGAATCTCGCCGGTCCACGGGTCAATTGCGACGAGCGCACCGCGACGGCCCTCAAGCGCCTTGGTCGCAATCATCTGTAGATCGAGATCGATACTGAGGTGAACATTGGCGCCTGGGGCCGGCGTCAGGTCGTCCGGCAACGTGTCGAGTAGTTCGCTCGTGCCACTGGGCACCTGTCGCCCCCTGGCATTGGCAATCAGGTGTCTGTAGCCCGTATCGCCGTGAAGGTCCGCCTCGTAGCTGTTCTCGACGCCTCTCTTACCTGTGTGCGAAGTGCCCGCATAAGCTGCCGGGTCGAGGCGCTGCAGGTCGCTCGTACTCAGTGCGCCAACATAACCGACGGCGTGTGCCACAGCCTCGCCGTCCGGGTAGTGGCGCACGAGGCGGGGCCGAAAGTCGACGCCCGGGAAACGCGGCCGCTGGATCGCGAAATTGGCGATTTCCTCGGGGGTCAGCCGAAACTTGAGTGTAACGGGCTTGAATCGCGGACCGCTGCGACTGAGCTCCTTGAAACGCTCGATATCCTCGGCTTCAATCAGGTCAAGCGTCGCGAGGCGATTCAGCGTATCGTCGATGTCCCCAACCTGCTCAGGGATGAGTTCGAGCTGATAGGCTGGGAGGTTCTGGGCGATAACCCGTCCCTTGCGGTCGAACACGAGACCGCGAATCGGTGGCACGGGTTCGATGCGTACGCGGTTACCCTGCGATTTTTCGGCGAAGAGCTCGTGGTCGACGACCTGCAACTGTACGAGTCTCGCGACGACGGTGCTGAGCAGCAACAGCGACACCACGACCGACAGGATTACCCGGGCGATGAACAGTCGGCGTTCCGAATGGACATCCTTGATCGGGGAAAGAAGCGCACTCATGTCGACGTCGCTGCGACCACCGCTAGCCTCCCGACCGTGCCCGGTATCTCATGCCCGACAGGAACATGAACAGGAACGGCCAGATCAGCGTGCCGGTAATCACGGGCGCCCAGTACGCAATTGCCGGCGCAGTTACGCCGGCAACGCCGTTTATCCAGAACAGGAGGAACTGGTACATCGCGAGCAGGGCGAAAACGGTCGCCGACAATTGTGACAACGGGAATACGCGCATGAGCAGGTGGAAACGAACCGTGACGAAAACGATGAAGCACAGCGCCAGCGCATGCTGGCCGAGCAATGTGCCGTAAGACACGTCGAGCACGATGCCGACGATCCAGGCTGACCCGACGCTCCAGGTGCGCGGCAGCTGCATTGCCCAGAAGATCATGAGCAACGCCAGCCAGTCCGGACGAAACGCCTGGATCGAATCGGGCAGCGGCATGATAGTCAGCATCAGGCCCACAACCAGCGTGATGATGACAGGCAGGCGCTGCGACGAGCGATCTCTACTCATCGGCTTCCTCCTCCACCACGACCGTTGGCTTCGACCAGACGAGCATAACCTCGCGGACCTGGTCCAATGCTGCAGATGGCGTTGCTGTAACGTCAGCAAACGGTTCCTGTGGAATACGTGTCACCGAATTGACGACGGCAACCGGGTAGCCCGCCGGAAACGCACCGCCCAGGCCTGACGTGACCAGGAGGTCGCCGGCGCGAATGTCGGCGTTGTTGGGCAGGAACGGGAGATCGAGCTGGTCGATCTCGCCGGTGCCCACGGCAATCGTCCGCAGCCCGTTTCGATTTACCTCGACAGGCAGCGCATGGTCGGTGTCGCTGATGAGCACGGCTTGCGCCGTCATTACACCGGTCTCGATAACCTGGCCGACGACGCCGTCGGCATCGACGATGGCCTGGCCGTCGTAGACACCTTCCCGGCTGCCGATGTCGATGACCAGGCTGTGTTCGTAGGGATTGGCATCAACTGCCATGATCTCGGCAACGCGGACCTCATCGCGAACGCGCGTGCGGGCATCCAGCAGCGCGCGCAGCCTGGCGTTTTCGGCTTCGAGGGCTGTCAGGCGTTGCAAACGGGCGTTGGTCAGCAAACGCTCGGCCTGCAGGCGGCCGAGTTCGAGCTCGAGTTGATTGCGGGAGGTCGTCGAATCGCCCAGCCAGCCCCACAAACGCACGGGCGCATCGACGGCGAGGCGCAGAGGGTACACGGCCACACCAATGCCGCGGCGAATACCGTCGAGGTGATTCTCGCGGTGATCGAGGTACATCAACAGGATGCTGATGAATACGAGTGCGAGGAATCTGAGGCCCAGCGCGGGGATGCGGGCTGGATTCGAGTCATTTCCCCGGGATGCGACCATCGTTATCCCCGCCTGGGCCAGGGCCTGTTGCTGCTCTCGTGATGTGCCCAGCCGGAGGCCATTTTTTCGCCCGGCAAGGCGGAGAGAGCGTCGTGTAGCAACGCTACACGAGCGAGCGATAACACAGCTGGTGGAAAAATGGCCCCGGCCCTGCGGGTTGCCGCTGAAATAGTGCCACTCCGCGTTGCTCGTCGTTCATTTGGAACGACCAAACTACTCTCCTTGCGCCTCGATTGGCACTATTTCAGCGGCAACAGGACGCATCACGAGAGCAGCAACAGGCCCTACTCCAGTCCGAAGACGGCAGGACCGTGCTCGTCAATGAGCTCGATGACACGGCCGCCGCCACGGGCGACGCACGTCAGCGGGTCGTCTGCAATTACCACGGGTAATCCAGTCTCTTCCATCAGGAGTTTGTCGAGGTCGCGCAACATCGCGCCACCGCCGGTCAGCACGATGCCCCGCTCGGCAACGTCCGCACCCAGCTCAGGCGGCGTCTGCTCGAGCGCTTCCTTGACCGCGCCGACGATACCCTGCAGCGGTTCCTGCAACGCTTCGAGAATCTCATTGGAGTTCAGCGTAAAGCTGCGCGGCACACCCTCGGAGAGGTTGCGACCCTTGACCGAGATCTCGAGGACCTCCTGTCCCGGGAACGCCGAACCGATTTCATGCTTGATGCGCTCGGCCGTCGCCTCACCAATCAGGATGCCGTAGTTGCGGCGTACGTAGTTCGTAATAGCCTCATCGAAGCGGTCACCACCGATACGCACTGACGCTGCGTACACGATACCGTTCAGCGAGATCACCGCGACTTCCGATGTGCCGCCGCCAATATCGAGGACCATTGAGCCGCGCGCCTCGTGTACAGGCATGCCGGCGCCAATCGCGGCGGCCATTGGCTCATCTATAAGGTGTACTTTGCGCGCGCCTGCGCCTTCGGCCGATTCACGAATTGCGCGACGCTCAACCTGGGTCGACCCGTACGGTACGCAGATCAAAACCCGCGGGCTCGGCCGGAAATACCGCGACGAGTGCGCTTTGCGGATGAAATGCTGCAACATCTTCTCGGTAACCGTGAAATCGGCGATTACGCCGTCTTTCAGGGGTCGAATCGCCGTGATATTGCCCGGCGTACGGCCCAGCATGTTCTTGGCTTCCATACCGACCGCTTCGACAATGCGGCCGCCGCGGCCCGAGTCTTCGCGAATGGCGACGACGGACGGTTCGTCGAGCACGATGCCGTGCCCCCGCGAGTAAATCAGGGTGTTGGCTGTGCCCAGATCGATGGACAGGTCATTGGAAAAATAACCCAGGATATTCTTGAACATGCGGGACGGTGTCTCGAAACAGGATTAACGGCGTAATCTAACAATGCGCAGGACATTCCACAAGGTGCCATGTATTATTGCGTGCCCGCTACAGCGGGCGATGCAGATATCACTGAAAACACCGGAAAAACAGCGTGTCACTCGATAAAGATCAGGTCCAGCAGATAGCGACGCTGGCGCGACTCAAATTAGGCGACGACGAGTACGCTGAAAGCGTCGAAAAACTCTCGAAAATCGTCGATTTCGTCGACCACCTTTCAGAAGCCGATACGACAGACGTCGTGCCGATGGCGCATCCGCTCGATGTGGCCCAGAGGTTACGCCCGGACGTCGTGACCGAGCCCAATGAGCGCGATCATTACCAGGAAAACGCCTCATTCGTGACGGACGGGCTGTATCTCGTACCGAAGGTCATCGAATGATGGACCTGCACACGAAAACGCTGACCGAGCTCGCAGCCGGACTGGACAGCGGTGAATTCTCATCCGTCGAGCTCACGCAAGCCATGCTGGATCGCATTGCTGCGCACGATGAGGCGCTCAATGCGATGGTCACCGTGACCGGTGAAAACGCGCTCGCAGCGGCAGGTAAAGCCGATGCCGATCGCGCCGCTGGTAACATCGGGGCGCTCAACGGCCTGCCAATAATTCACAAGGACATCTTCTGCACGCGCGGGGTCAGGACGACCTGCGGCTCGAAGATGCTCGACAACTTCATTTCGCCCTACGATGCGACGATCGTCGAGCGCATGGCCAACGCCGGAGCCGTCGTGCTCGGCAAGTCAAACATGGACGAGTTCGCGATGGGCTCGTCGAATGAGACAAGCTACTTTGGACCCGTAAGAAACCCGTGGGATCTCGAACGCTCACCGGGTGGTTCGTCAGGCGGGTCGGCGGCGGCGGTTGCCGCGCGTCTCGCACCTGCTGCAACGGCTACCGACACGGGCGGTTCAATTCGCCAACCAGCCGCGCTCACTGGGACCTTGGGTATCAAACCAACTTACGGTCGCGTCTCGCGCTACGGCATGATCGCGTTCGCATCGAGCCTCGACCAGGCAGGCGTGATCACGCGTTCAGCCGAGGACGCCGCCAGGTTACTGGGCGTCATGGCCGGTTTCGACGAGCGCGACTCGACCTGTATCGATGAACCGGTCCCGAACTACGTGGCGGAGCTCGGTGATTCGATCGAGGGACTGAAGATTGGCATCGTGCGGCAACATTTCGACGAAGGGCTCGACGCCGACTGCGGCGCCAGGGTGAAGGACGCAATCGCGGCTATCGAATCCCTGGGCGCGACAGCCGTCGAGGTCGACATGCCAAACATCGACTACTCGGTACCGACATATTACGTCGTCGCGCCGGCTGAGTGTTCATCGAACCTGTCGCGCTTCGACGGTGTGCGCTTCGGTCATCGCGCCGAGAACGCCGAGGACCTGTTCGACCTTTACTGCCGTAGTCGCGGCGAAGGCTTCGGCGACGAAGTGAAGCGCCGCATCATGACCGGCACCTACGTCTTGTCGGCCGGGTACTACGATGCGTACTACCTGAAGGCGCAGCAGGTGCGCCACCTGATTGCGGACGACTTCAAGAAGGCGTTCGAGGAAGTGGATGTCATCGCCGGACCGACCGCGCCGTCACCCGCGTTCAAACTTGGTGACAAGGTCGACGACCCGATCACGATGTATCTCAACGATATCTATACGATCGGCGCGAACCTCGGCGGTTTCCCGGCAGTGTCGGTGCCCTGCGGCTTTGTGAACGACCTGCCGGTCGGTTTGCACCTGGTCGGCCATCATTTTGATGAGAGCGCTCTGCTGCGCTGCGCGCATGCCTACCAGCAGGCAACCGACTGGCATAGAGCGTGCCCGGAGGACTTCGCATGACTTGGGAAGTCGTCATCGGTCTCGAGATTCACACGCAGCTTGCGACGAAATCCAAGATTTTCTCTGCTGCGTCAACCGCTTATGGGGCGGAACCGAACACGCAGGCCTGCCTGGTCGACCTCGGTTATCCGGGCGTCTTGCCGGTCCTGAACGCGGAAGTTGTGCATATGGCGGCCATGTTCGGCCTGGCCGTGAATGCTACCGTTGCAGAGCGCTCGGTGTTCGCGCGCAAGAATTATTTCTATCCGGACCTGCCCAAGGGCTACCAGATCAGCCAGTACGAACTGCCGATTGTCGAGCACGGCGAGCTGTTCATTGCGGATGCCAACGGTGACGATAAACGTATCGGCATCACTCGCGCGCATCTCGAAGAGGATGCGGGCAAGTCGATTCACGAAGGACTCGACAAGTCGTCGGGCATCGACCTGAATCGGGCCGGAACGCCACTGCTGGAGATTGTCTCCGAGCCGGATATCCGCTCCGCGAAAGAAGCTGTCGCTTACATGCGCAAGATTCACACGATCGTGCGCTACCTCGGCATTTCGGACGGCAACATGCAGGAAGGTTCGTTCCGTTGCGACGCGAACGTCTCCGTGCGGCCCAAGGGTCAGGAAGAATTTGGCACGCGTGCCGAGATCAAGAACCTGAACTCGTTCCGCTTCATCGAGAAAGCCATCAACTTCGAGGTCGAGCGCCAGATCGACCTGATCGAAGAGGGCGGCGAGGTCGTGCAGGAAACGCGGCTGTATGATTCCGACAAGGACGAGACGCGCTCGATGCGCTCGAAAGAAGAGGCGAACGACTATCGCTACTTCCCCGATCCGGATTTGCTGCCTGTCGAGATCACATCCGAGTACATCGAGACAGTTCGGGGTCAGTTACCGGAACTTCCCGATGCCAAGCAGCAGCGTTTTGTCTCTGACTACGATCTGAAGAAAGACGATGCGGCGATCCTGACAAGCTCGCGCCCGGCGGCCGACTACTTCGAGGCTGCGGTTGCAGCGACTGAAGCGAAACCGCAACTCGTTGCGAACTGGGTTGTGGGCGACTTGTCGGGGGCGTTGAACAAGGACGGCCTGGATATCGGTGCAAGCAAGATTTCCGCCGAGGATCTGGCCGGGCTACTGACACGCATCCAGGACAACACGATCTCGGGCAAGATCGCTAAGCAGGTCTTCGAGGCGATGTGGGATGGCGAAGGCTCGGCCGACGAGATCATCGAAGCGAAGGGACTCAAGCAGATCACGGATACCTCGGCGATCGAGGCGGTGGTCGACAAGGTCATCGAAGCGAATCCCGGCCAGGTCGCCGAGTACAAGGCAGGCAAGGACAAGCTGATAGGATTCTTCGTCGGCCAGGTCATGAAGGAAACCAAGGGTCAGGCCAACCCGGGCCAGGTTAACCAGATTCTCAAAGCCAAGCTCAGCGGCTAGCCATGCCGGCAGATAGCGTTATCCCTTTCGGCTTCGAGTCGCTTCCTGTTCGCGGGGCGCTCATTCACCTGTCACGTTCCTGGCGGCGCATGCTGCGCGACCACGACTACGACGCGCTTGTAACGGAGACGCTCGGCCACGCAGCGGCGGCAACCGGGCTCATCGCGCAGAGTCTCAAGTTCGACGGTGCCATCACTTTGCAGATTCAGAGCAAAGGCGCATTGCAGATGCTGGTCATGCAATGCACGAGCGACCTGGATATGCGGGGCATGGCCGTGGCAGACACCGAAAAGGCGGCGACGAACTTCTCCGAGCTGACGACCGGCGCGCATTGCGCGGTGACCGTGGACAACAAGGAACGGCCTTACCAGGGCATTGTGGAGATCGCGGAGGATTCACTCGCGGCAAGTCTCGAACATTACTTCTCTCGTTCCGTGCAGGTGCCGAGCCACATCATGCTGGTCGCGAACGATGAACTTGCGGGAGGCGTTCTCCTGCAGCAGGTTCCCGGCCAGCCGATCGAAGAGGACGACTGGAACCGGCTCAAATTCATCGCGGCGACGCTTGCGACCAGGGACTTTGAAGGCGAGGCGGGCATCGAACTGATCGGCAAGCTGTTTGCGGAAGACGATGTTCGCGTCTACGAACCGCGCCCGGTCAGTTTTCGCTGCCGTTGTTCAGCACGCAAGACTGAAGATGTTCTCAAGATGCTTGGCGAAAACGAAGCCCGCGAGGCGCTGGCGGAGCAGGGCGACATCGAAGTCATCTGCGAATACTGCGGCCACCGTCGCCATTTCGACGCGGTCGATGTCGAACGGCTGTTCGCTGACAATGTTGTGTCCGGCCCAACCTCGGTGCAGTAGACGTGCGCGCGCTCTCGTTCCAGCTACAACGACAGGATAGCCCTGAGGCTGAAGACCAGGACTGAACTCTCGCTCGTATCGTAGGCGGGATTGAAGACGACCTGCACATCGGGCATGAGCGAGAAGTTCTGCGAAAGCTGGAACTTGTAGGAAGTCTCGAGCACCGTTTCATTGCTCAGGCCGCTCCCGTAAGTCTCGGCAGACGGCTTGGCCCAGCCGGCGCCAATTGTCCAGACCTGGTCAAATGCCTGCATGATCTCCACGCCGGCACTGACAGCGCTTTCGGCCGCAACACCAGCGCCGCCATCCGAATGACCGAAGCGCACGAATGGGAAGTACTTGTCGTTCAACTTGTAGGCAGCACTGACCGCCCAGCCTCTGCCTTTCGAGACACCGGCCAGCGTGCGAGCGTCTTTCTCCCAAAAGGTGAGCTGCACGCGTTTGTCGTTGCGCGCATCGAACGATGGCGTATAGCCGACTTCTATGGCCTTGAGCCATTCGCCTTCCTGCACCGTGTCCCAGTCAAAATCACCGCTGGCCGCATTCGCGTCGTGCATCTGGGCACCAAGCCAAATGTTGTCAGTCACGAAACCTTTGACCACGCCGCCGATAGCGCCGATGCCGGTCGTTGGTATCGACGGATTCAAAACAAAAGAGCGATTGAGGAAACCACGCGAGAATGTCTGGAACGGGAATGCGTCGAGATAGACGTCGAAAGCCAGGCGACCGACCGCATAGCCGGCACGACCGTCGGCGAAAAGCTGCGTCCAGTTGACGATAGGAATGTCGAGATCGAAGTTGTCCGAGTAGGCGAAGCCGGGGGCGAGCGCCGTAATGCCGGTTGCAGACCCGAGCGAGCCGGGAGCCTGGAAGTTGCCGAAATTGGAGCGGCTTTCAACCCGCCACTCGACCCGCCCCAGGTTACCGTTGTCGCGATTAAAGACGGTCCACTTTCCGAAGAACCGGAAAATGTTACCGAAGGCATCATTATCACGGCCGTCCAGGCTCGAACTGGCATCCTGGAACAGGACATAGAACTGTGCGCCCAGGGCCACACCGTGCTCGTCGTGGATGCGGCGTTTCCAGTCAAAGTAGGGTTTGAGGCCTCGCTGCAGGCCATCGAATTGATACGTCGACTCGAGCT
>CAZKZE010000005.1:0-69964 GCA_964557165.1 uncultured Woeseiaceae bacterium | reverse complement strand
TTGTCCATGCTTATCGCGTCGAGGAGGTCGAAATTGAGCATGTGTGGCGTAAATTCTTCGACCTGGGCACTGCCGATGTACGGGTGTCCGTTTTCGATCAGGAAGGCAGGGTCGACTGTTCGGCCGTCATCGACCACTTCGAAGTCGACCTTGGACCGGAACCGGTACATCGTCATGCGTTGGACGATATCTTCGGCCGTATCCGCCGCAGCAGACAGGCCATAGCCTGCGTCGATCGGAAATATCGTGCCGAACCAGATGACGCGGCCTTTCGGGTTACACCATGCAGCCAGGATCTCGGCCTCGGACTCGAGGCGCCGCAGGTCGTTGGTCAGTTGCGCCTGGAGAAACTCGAATGCGTCGGCGCCGGTCACTTTGATGGTCAGGATTGAGTACATAGCTTAGTTTTAGGTGTTGGTACTGCAGGTTGGGCGAGGCTCTGGCATACTCTCGCCATGAGCACAGTGGACCCGAAGAACAAGGCCGAAAAGGCCGCTTCCAAGAGCGACCCTGAGCCGGATGATACCGCACCTGAGGCCACCGATCGGCCCAGGGAGATCGGCGGTCGCGGCGGACTCGATCCAACCCGCTATGGTGATTGGGAAAAAGCCGGGCGCTGTATCGATTTTTGATCAAGAAGTTACCTCATGAACAATAACGACAGGCCTCTGTCGCCTCATCTTTCAATCTATCGCTGGCCGATAACCATGGCCTCGTCGATCCTGCATCGCGCCACGGGCGTAGGCCTGGCAGTCGGGTTCATCGTTTATGTCGCCTGGTTGTTCGATGCGGCCTCCGGGCCCGATGCGTACTCGACATTCCTTGGCGCCATGGAGTCGACTGTCGGTTGTGTGTTGCTCATCGGCTGGAGTTACGCATTTTTCTACCACCTCGCCAACGGAATTCGGCACTTGGTCTGGGATACGGGACGCGGCCTCGAGAAAGAACAGGCCACGGCCTCAGCGTGGTTCGTCATAGTGGCCTCAATTGTCCTGACAGCGGCTTTCTGGTGGGTAGCGTCATGAGCCTGCGCTCGCCTCTGGGTCGGGTATTGGGCCTTGGCACCGCCAAAGACGGTACGTCACATTGGTGGGGGCAGCGTGTCTCAGGTGCCGCGATGGTTCTCCTGGGGCTCTGGTTTGCCTGGTCGCTGGCGACGATGTCCGGATTCAGTCATGCCGAAGCCGTCGCTTTCATTAGCCATCCCGTCAATGCCCTGTTGTTGCTGCTCCTGAGCGTAACGATGGCTTACCACTCTTATCTCGGCATCCAGGTCGTCATTGAAGACTACGTGCACGGCCACGGTCTCAAGATTGCCTCGCTCGTCCTGTCCCGCTTCGCGCACGTAGTGCTCGCGGTAGCGGCCGTATTTGCCATCTTAAGACTCGGTATCGGCGCATGAGCGATTACGAATTCATCGATCACAGTTACGACGTCGTCGTTATCGGAGCCGGCGGCGCTGGTTTGCGAGCGACTTTCGGTCTGGCCAATGCCGGCTTTACCACGGCCTGCATAACCAAGGTCTTCCCGACGCGCAGCCACACGGTTGCAGCGCAGGGTGGCATCTCGGCGGCGCTCGGCAACATGGGCGAAGACGACTGGCGCTGGCACATGTACGACACCGTTAAAGGTTCGGACTGGCTCGGCGACCAGGATGCGATCGAGTACATGTGCAAGGAGGCGCCCGACGCGATCATCGAGCTCGAGCACTACGGCGTGCCATTCTCGCGTACCGAAGACGGCAAGATATACCAGCGACCGTTCGGAGGCATGACCACGCATTACGGCGAGGGCACCGCCCAACGCACCTGCGCAGCCGCGGACCGCACCGGTCACGCGATGCTGCACACGCTGTACCAGCAATCGCTCAAATACGATGCCGAGTTCTATATCGAGTATTTTGCTGTTGACCTGATTATGGAGGATGGCGCCTGTCGCGGCGTCGTCGCCATTGACCTCGCTACGGGTCGCCTGCATCGTTTCCGTTCACACCGGGTGATTCTCGCGACGGGCGGTTACGGGCGCGCCTACTTTTCCTGCACCTCGGCACACACCTGTACCGGTGATGGCAGCGCTATGGTGCTGCGAGCGGGGCTGCCAGTGCAGGACCTGGAGTTCGTACAGTTCCACCCAACCGGCATCTATGGCTCGGGCTGCCTGATCACCGAGGGCTCACGCGGTGAGGGCGGCTACCTGACCAACTCCGAAGGCGAGCGCTTCATGGAGCGCTACGCGCCGAATGCCAAGGATCTTGCATCGCGCGACGTCGTATCGCGTTCGATGACGATCGAGATTCGGGAAGGGCGGGGCGTCGGTCCCGAGAAGGACCATATCCACCTTCACCTGGAGCATCTTGGCCCCGAGGTTATCGAGGAGCGCCTGCCAGGGATCGCAGAATCGGCGCGGATTTTCGCCGGCGTTGACGTCAACAAGGAACCGATCCCGGTCCTGCCGACAGTGCACTACAACATGGGCGGCGTGCCGGCCAACTTCAACGGCCAGGTAGTCACCAAGGACGGCGAGGACGCAGAGAAAGTTGTGCCGGGACTCATGGCGGTCGGCGAAGCAGCCTGTGTGTCAGTGCATGGCGCCAATCGCCTCGGTTCGAACTCGCTGCTCGACCTGGTCGTCTTTGGGCGCGCCGCGGCGCATTTCTGCGCCGAGACGATGGAGCCCGGTACGCGCCATCAACCGTTGCCTGAAGATGCCGGCCAGGATTCGGTCGCTCGAATCGATCATCTGCGTAACGCGGACGGGCCGCGTCCGACGTCCGAGATCCGACTCGAGATGCAGAAGATCATGCAGGGACATGCCGCTGTTTTCCGCACCGGTGAGGTTCTGGACGAAGGCGTCGAGATGCTGCGCAAGACCTATGTCTCATTCTCCGACGTTGGTGTCAGTGATCGTTCGCTGGTCTGGAACACGGACCTCGTCGAAACCATGGAACTCGAGAACCTGCTGCTCAATGCAACGGCAACGATTGAGTCGGCGGCCAACCGCCTGGAGAGCCGTGGCGCTCATGCACGCGAAGACTATCCCGATCGGGACGACGAGGATTGGATGAAACACACGCTGACCTGGGTCGGTGGCCCTGGTGACGTTCGCATCGACTATCGTGCGGTACACAATCACACGCTGACCGATGAAGTTGACTACGTCGCGCCGAAAGCGCGTGTGTACTAGGGGGGGATTGCAATGGCTGAATTCAGACTCCCGAAGAACTCGCGTATCAAGAAGGGCCAGCACTTCGCGGCGGCTAACGGCTCCGGCAATACGCGGACGTTCGCGGTGTACCGCTACGACCCCGACACCGGAGAGAACCCTCGCGTCGATACCTACGAGATCGACATGGACAGCTGCGGGCCGATGGTTCTCGATGCGCTGATCAAGATCAAGAATGAGGTCGACCCGACGCTGACGTTCCGGCGATCCTGCCGTGAGGGAATTTGCGGGTCCTGCGCGATGAATATCGACGGCGGTAACACGCTGGCCTGCACGCGCGCGAACGACGAAGTGAAGGGTGATGTCAAAATCTACCCGTTGCCGCATATGCCGGTCGTCAAGGATCTTGTGACCGACCTGACCAACTTCTATGCGCAGTATGCGTCGATCAAGCCGTGGCTCCAGGCGCGCACGCCACCGCCACCTGACCAGGAGCGGCTGCAGTCGAAAGCAGACCAGGAACTCATCAATGAGCCGGCGGCATGCATCCTGTGTGCCTGTTGTTCGACAAGTTGTCCGAGCTACTGGTGGAATTCGGATCGCTATCTCGGGCCGGCCGCCTTGCTGGCCGCCTATCGCTGGCTCGTCGATAGCCGCGATGAGGCCACGGGTGAGCGTCTCGACGAACTCGAGGACCCGTTCCGGCTATATCGTTGCCACACGATCATGAACTGCACCCAGACCTGTCCAAAAGGGCTCAATCCGGCACAGGCCATCGCCGAGACCAAGAAGATGCTTGCGGAACGCAAATATTAGTGTCGCGCGCTGGGGCGCGCTCCTATGGAAGTATCGTTGATGTCTGAAGAATCCCGACTCAGGTGGCAGTGCCGACGCGGCATGCGCGAGCTTGACGAGCTGCTACTGCGCTACCTCGAGGAATGCTACCCGGGTGACGGCGAAGACGATAAACAGGCATTTCGCGCAGTTCTGGAGCTGGCTGATCCCGAGTTGAACGGTTATCTGTTGCAGCGGCAAACGCCGTCCTCGGAGCCGATCGCTCGTGTCATCGACCGCATACTTCGCCGAAATTCGTCCTGACCCTGTTTTGCGCCGGATTGTCCTCGCGTCCGGCGTTGCGCTGGCGCTGGTCGGCGTTCCACTGATCCAGATCCTGCCAATCGCGTTGGAAATTCGTGCAATAGCGGTGTTTACCTGGGCCGCCCTGGCGATACGCGAACTGTCACGGGCACGTCTTGCCTGGAACACCTGCCAGGCGCTGCGATTCTTCGCGGACGGGACCATTGCCGTTCTGGCCCCGGGGCAAACCTGGCGGCCAGCTGTCCTGCTGTCGGGTGGCGTGTTGCTGCGCAAAATGGGCTGGATTCGGCTCTCATTTGAACTGCCGACCGGGCGAAAACTCATTCTCGGGGAGCTGCTGCGCGGCGACGGCCGCCGGGGCACGGACTGGCGCCGTCTGCAGGTTATCTGGCGGCACATTGGAGCTTAGATACGAAGCTGCTAACATGCTCATAGATCAGGAAATATTCGTAACAACGACGGTTGCAAGGGCGATCTTCCGAAGTACGCCGGAACGGCGTCACAGAATAAAGATGAATAAGGCAGAAATTCGAGAACTTATCGCCCTTATGCCGGTCTATCCCGGTGTCGACTGGCTGAACGGAATTTCCGGCGAGCGAGCCTGAATGTCGAATCAGTCGTCTGACAAGAAGCTGGTCAAGCGAGTCCAGAAAGGTGACAAGGGCGCGTTTGATCTGCTGGTACTCAAATACCAGCACAAGATAGTGAACCTGGTGATGCGATATGTACGGGATCCGGAGCTCGCGCTCGATATTACCCAGGAAGCGTTCATCAAGGCGTACAGGGCTCTACCACGATTTCGAGGTGACAGTGCCTTCTACACCTGGATGTACCGAATCGCTGTGAACACGGCGAAGAACCATCTTGCGGCGCAGCGGCGGAGGCCGATGGATGTCGAGCTTGATATGCAGGATCCGGAACAATACGACCTGCATGCGAAGCTCAAGGAAACGGACACTCCCGAGGGCTTGACGCTCGGGAATGAATTGAAAGAAGTGGTAGAGCGTGCCATCGCAGCGCTGCCGGAAGATCTGAGGACAGCGATCATCCTGCGAGAGCTGGAGGGCATGAGTTACGAAGAGATAGCTCAGACCATGGATTGCCCGGTGGGCACTGTACGGTCGAGAATTTTCAGGGCGCGAGACGCGATTGGTAAGAAAGTCGGTCCGTTGACCCGATAAGCTCAAGGGCGGGAAGGCCCGTGCGGGTGGAGTATGAATGACCAAATAAGAATGCAGATTTCCGCGTTTGTCGATGGCGAATTGCCTGACGCCGAAGCGGATCTTCTTCTGCGCAGAATGAGCCAGGATGCAGAGCTCAGAAGAAAAGCTGCCGAGTACCTCGAGATCGGTCGAGCCATGCGCGGTGAAGCAAGTGTGCGCGGTATCGAGCGTCTGCAGGAGCGCATTGCCGCGGGCATTAATGATGAACCACTGGCCGACGCAGAAGTGCCGGCCGAGGAGTCCAAGGGTCGCTCGATGCGGCCGCTGGTCGGAGTCGCGGTCGCCGCATCGGTGGCGCTCATCGCCATTTTCGGGCTGCAAGTGACGCCTGGTATCGATTCGACGAACGGCGTTGCAGATGGAACGACCGTGGCCGAAAGCGTTGAGGAACCTGGCTACACAGTACCGCAGCAGGCCAATGACCCACTGGAACAAATGCTCCGCCTCCACGGAGCTTCAACGGCAGAGCAGGGCGCCAATGGCATGAACGCCCGCCTGGTGGGATTGCGGCTCAGTGAGGACCCGTTGCCCAGGGAAGAATCAGACGAAACAGAAGCTGCTGAAGAGGCGGCTGACGAGTCGGCGACACTGCCCTGATGCGCGGTTTGCGATTTAGCACGCTGCTGTGGCCGGTATTCATTGCGGCTCAGCTCGGGTGCAGTGCTGCCGCAGTTGCTGAGCGCGTCGAGCCGAATGACTGGCTGAATCGCATGGGCGCAGCCGTGCAACAGACGAGTTACCAGGGCACCGTCATCCGCATCCAGGATGGCAAGGCTGAAGCACTCAAAGTCGTTCATACCGTGACCGATGGTGTCATTCGCGAAAAGGTCGTAGCGCAGGAAGGCAACGGCCTCGAGATTATTCGTATCGGCAATGAAGTTCATTGCATTCTTCCGGACCGCAAGTCGGTCCTGGTGGAGGAGTGGGACGATCAGTCGACGCTGTTTTCGACCCTCCCATCGAGCCGGGTCCGATTCGGCAGCGAATACGATGTGTCAATTGTCCGGGAAGACCGCGTTGCGGGGCGGCGAACGATCCTGTTGGCGATTCGGCCACACGATGGCTATCGATACGGACACCGAATCTGGTTGGATACGGAGACGGCATTTCCGTTGCAAACGCAGCTGATCGGCGAGGACGGAACGGCCATCGAGCAGGTCAAGTTCGCCGATATCAGCCTGAACAAGGAAATTCACGCAAGCGCGCTCGCACCGTCGATCAGCACCGAGAATTTCCGTTGGCTCAATCAGCCATCGCAGCATGTGAAACACGAGATTGAGACCCGTTGGGAAAGCACCGACCTGCCGCCGGGTTTCCGGGCCGTCGCGACTCACGGCGAAACCATGCCCGGCAATGAAGAAGTTGTGACGCACATCCTCTACAGCGATGGCCTCGCCAATATCTCTGTGTTTGTTACTCAGCAGAAACAGGCAACTGCCGCGGGCCCGTCGCGTGTCGGTGGTTCGAATTCATACAGTGCGAGTATCGACGGTTACCGGATCACGGCTGTCGGTGAAGTCCCGGCCATGACGGTTGAGCAAATCGCCACAACGATGAGCCTCCGTTAAGCCTCGCTGCGGTAAACTTCGGCCATGGATACTCCCCTGGGTCGAATTCTGTCTATCCACCTGAATGATTCGCCACCTCACGCTGTGGTTGAAGTAGCGGCGTCTATTCGCTGTGCCCGCTGCGCAGCCGGCAAGGGCTGCGGCGCGGGGCTTCTCGGTGGCGACGAAAAGCCGCGCCGCGTCGATGCGCTGATTGCGCGCGACCTTGCCCTCGGCGAGGGGGACCAGGTGAAGATAGAACTGTCGCCGAACAACCTGTTGCGCGCGTCATTGATCGTCTACGGACTGCCGTTGCTTGGCGCCCTGATCGGCGCTGCCGGGGCCTGGCTATCGGGTATGGGTGATCTTGGCGCCGCCATTGCAGCGCTTGCTGGTGCCGGGGTTGGCATGTTGGCCGGGCGCTTGCGCCTGCAACGCACGAGTTGCCTGCGCGCTTTCACGCCGGTCGTGACGGCCCGCGTCGCGGCGGCAGGTGACTGAATGCCCAGGTTGACGGTTTACAGTCGCCAGGGCTGCCACCTGTGCGACGTATTGATCGAGGAACTGCTGTCGATGATCCAGGGAAAACTGACGTTGGAGGTACGCGATATCGACACCCGCTCGGAGTGGCACGAGCGATTCTTCATGGATATCCCTGTCGTGGAATACGAAGGCGAGGTGGTGTGCATGCATTTTCTCGATCGCGACGCGATTACAGGTATACTCCGCGGCTGCATTTAGCCAGCGTGCATAGCGTGAGTGCCAGAATCCCCCCGTCAATGAAGCATATACGTAACTTTTCGATCATCGCCCATATCGATCACGGCAAGTCGACCCTGGCTGACCGGTTCATTCATCATTGCGGTGGGCTGACGGATCGCGAGATGGCCGAGCAGGTCCTGGATTCAATGGACCTCGAGCGTGAGCGTGGTATCACGATCAAGGCGCAGAGCGTATCGCTGGACTATCAGGCCCGCGACGGCGAGACCTACCAGCTGAACTTCATCGATACGCCGGGACACGTGGATTTTTCTTACGAAGTATCGCGTTCGCTGGCCGCTTGCGAAGGTGCCTTGCTGGTCGTTGACGCGGCCCAGGGCGTGGAGGCGCAAAGTGTCGCCAATTGCATTACGGCGATCGACCAAGGGCTCGAAGTCGTGCCGGTTCTGAACAAGATCGACCTGCCGGCCGCGGATCCTGAGAAAGTCGTGGCGGAAATCGAGGATATCATCGGCATCGAGGCGCATGATGCGCTGCAGGTCAGCGCCAAGACGGGCCTCGGCGTTCCTGATCTTCTCGAGCAAATCGTCGAGGTGATTCCGCCGCCCGGCGGGGAGCCCGAAGGTCCCTTGCAGGCACTAATCATCGATTCCTGGTTCGACAACTATGTGGGCGTGGTCTCACTCGTCCGGGTCGTCAACGGCAGCCTGGTCAAAGGCAGCAAGATCAAGGTCATGTCGACCGGGATCTCTTACAATGCGGATCGCGTTGGCGTCTATACGCCCAAGATGGAAGATCGCAAAGTGCTCGCAAGCGGCGAGGTCGGCTTTGTCATAGCCGCGATCAAGGACATTTACGGGGCGCCAGTCGGCGACACGCTGACAACGACAAAGAATTCCTGCGAAACACCCTTGCCGGGCTTCAAGCAGGTTCAGCCACGCGTCTTCGCCGGCCTGTTTCCGATCAGTTCAGACGACTATGAAAGCTTCCGCGAAGCGCTGCAAAAATTGCGCTTGAACGATGCTGCATTGCACTTCGAGCCAGAGACGTCAGCGGCACTCGGCTTTGGATTCCGCTGCGGCTTCCTCGGCATGCTGCATATGGAGATCGTACAGGAGCGACTCGAGCGCGAGTACGACCTCGAGTTGATCACAACCGCCCCAACTGTAGTCTTCGAAGTTGTCGATACGAGCGGAGAGATTCTGAAGATCGACAATCCGTCGAAGCTGCCGCCATCCAATGAGATAGAAGAGCTGCGAGAGCCAATCATTGCCGCCAACATTCTCGTACCCGAAGCGTATGTCGGCGCGGTCATCAAGTTGTGCATCGAGAAACGCGGTGCGCAAACCCACATGCGTTATCTGGGCGGCCAGGTGTCGATCGAGTACGAGTTGCCGCTGGCGGAGGTGGTCCTCGATTTCTTCGATCGCCTGAAATCGGTTAGCCGCGGGTACGCGTCGTTCGATTACCATTTCCTGCGTTTCGAGCCAGCGCAGCTCGTCAGGCTCGACGTGTTGATCAATGGTGACCGCGTTGACGCGCTTTCCCTGATTATTCACAAGGAAAAAGTGAGAACTCGTGGACGCGAGCTGGTCGAAAAGATGAGAGAATTGATTCCGCGACAGATGTTCGATGTCGCGATTCAATCGGCTGTTGGCAGCCAGATCATCGCCCGCGGCAACGTCAAGGCACTACGTAAGAATGTGACCGCCAAATGCTACGGCGGTGACGTATCGCGTAAGCGCAAGCTGCTCGAAAAACAAAAAGCGGGCAAGAAGCGCATGAAACAAGTCGGGTCTGTGGAAATTCCACAGGAGGCGTTCCTCGCTGTGCTACGTGTGGACAAATAGACGGTAAGAGTGAGTAGAAATATTGATCGTTAATCTCGCATTGATACTGACGGTGCTGACACTGGTTTCGGGTGTCGTGGTAGCGATAGACAAACTTGTGTGGAAGACCGAAGAGGCCGATTCGCGACAGGCGCCGGGTGCCCGGGACGTTCTTGTCGAGTACTCACGATCGTTTTTTCCGGTGTTGTTGTTTGTCCTTGTTATTCGCTCATTTATCTTCGAGCCATTTCGAATTCCATCGGGCTCGATGATGCCCACGCTGGTCGAAGGCGATTTCATCTTCGTCAAGAAGTACGCGTACGGTCTACGCCTCCCGGTCACCGAGACCAAGTTCATCGAGACTGGCTCCCCGAACCGGGGCGACGTCATCGTATTCCGCCTGCCGTCTGATCCAAGCATCAATTACATCAAGCGCGTCGTCGGGCTACCCGGTGATACCGTGGTTTACGAACGCCACCGATTGCAGATAAATGGGGAAATGATCGACCTCAGCTACGGCGAACGTGAGTTCGGCAGGGTTCCGGTCTTTGTCGAGGATCTGGATGGCCGCATACACGATATTCTGATTCACGATCCGGAATACTCGACGCGCGATGGGACCTACCGCGTCCCCGAGGGCCACTACTTCGTCATGGGCGATAACCGCGACCGCAGCAAGGACAGTCGATTTATCAACGCCATTCCTGAGGAATTCCTGGTGGGCGAAGCCGTCCGCGTCTGGATGCACTTCATTCCCTGGAATATGCCGGATTGGGGACGTATCGGGACAAAAATCCAATAATGTGGTGCCAGTCACTGATTTGCCGGGTAGTATCACTGTAGGTTGGGCGATGTAGCGCAGGAAACGCGCGGCTGACAGATCGGAGAGTTTAGTATGTCTTTGAATTACTTGGAAAAACGGCGTGGAAGACGCCAGCAGGCCGGTATGACAACGCTGGGCCTGATTATCCTCGTTGCATTCGTTGGCCTGTTCGCATTTGCCGGTATTCGCCTGACCCCGGTGTACCTAAACTACATGAAAGTCGTGGGTGTCGTGGATGGTGTAGGCGAGGAATTCGACGGTACGGGCGCTAGCCGTTCGGCCATTCGCAGTTCCATTTCTCGACGTTTTGACATCGATGCTGTGGGCCAGATTACGGCGAGGGACGTCACAGTCACGGCCGTAGATGGCGGTTTCGAGGTCGCAGCGACCTATTCGCATAAAGCACCCTTCATCGCCAACGTCTCCTTCATTGTGGACTTCGACAAGCGGACGCTTGTTCGCCGATAGACTTATCCGGCCGTGAACAGCGGCAGGGCAAACCAAGAGCGATAACATTGGAAAAGGCCGAAAGCTGGCTCGAAAAGACGCTGCATTATCGGTTTCATGATGCCGGGCTTTTCGTTCAGGCACTTACACATAGAAGCGCAACCGGACCCAACAACGAACGCCTGGAGTTTCTTGGCGACGCGGTTCTTGATTTCGTCATTTCGGATGCGCTGTTCTATATCCGCCCCGATGCCGATGAGGGTGACCTCAGCAAATTGAGGGCATCACTCGTCAAAGACACTACGCTTGCAGAACTCGCCGTTAACCTGGGGCTCGGCGAGCATCTGATTCTCGGTAGCGGGGAACGCAAGACAGGCGGGCACCGCCGCGAGTCGATCCTGGCTGATGCGCTTGAGGCGATCTTCGGCGCGGTCTATCTCGATTCAGGATATGACGCCGCGAAAGACATTATCGATCGCGTGTTCGAACAGCGCCTTGCGGCGCTGCCAGACGCGGCAGACCTGCGCGACCCGAAAACCCGTTTGCAGGAGTGGCTGCAGGCGCGCAAACTGTCGCTTCCTGCTTATGATCTTGTCAGTGTGACTGGCAAGGATCATCGACAAAAATTCGTTGTGTCGTGCACCGTGATCGAACTCTCCCAGACAACCGAAGGCCAGTCGACATCGCGCCGCAAGGCTGAACAGCGTGCGGCGAGGGATATGCTCGTAATCCTGTCCGGAGAGCGGCCGTGAGTGCGCATCGTTGCGGTCTTGTCGCCGTCATTGGCCGGCCCAACGTCGGCAAGTCGACGCTGATCAACGCCGTTATGGGCCGGAAGGTCAGCATCGTAACTGCCAAGCCGCAGACAACGCGTCATCGCATTCTCGCCGTTCACACGTCGGCGGATGCACAAATAATCTTCGTCGATACGCCCGGCCTGCATCGCAAGGCCGGCAAAGCCATGAACCGGTTGATGAACCGCACCGCCGTGAACGCGCTGGCCGATGCAGATGTTATCCTGTTCGTCAGCGATGCTACTCACTGGACCGGCGAAGATGATGACGTCCTGAAACGCCTGGCCAGGGTTCAGACGCCGGTCGTGGCCGTGCTGAACAAAGTTGACAAGGTGCATCCGAAGGAGAAGTTGCTCGATGCGTTGGCGCTCATGTCGGCACGTCGGGAGTTCGCGGAGATCCTGCCGGTTTCGGCTTTGAAGCACGACTACCTCGACAAACTGATGGATCTGTTGCCGCAGTTTTTGCCCGAATCCCCGCCGCTGTTTCCGGAAGACATGCTCACGGATCGCAGCCGGGAATTTCACGCGTCCGAGATCATCCGGGAGAAGCTCACGCTGCTGCTTCACCAGGAACTGCCGTATGGGCTAACGGTGCAGATCGAACGCTACCTTGAAGAAGAGGGCGGTATCACGATCAATGCCGTGATCTGGGTGGAGCGCGATAGTCAGAAAGGCATCGTGGTCGGCAAGAATGGCAGCGTGCTTAAGAAAGTGGGCAGGGCGGCAAGACTCGAACTAAAGGAACAGCTGCAGCGCAATGTGCACCTGGAGCTCTGGGTAAAGGTCAAGACCAATTGGGCCGACAACGAGCAGGATCTACTGAACCTCGGCTACGAGTCGCCGTAGCCGCGCGACCATAGCAGTGAAACAGTGAATAATCCCAGGCGCGTACAGCAACAGCCAGCGTATATTCTGCACCGGCGTCCGTTTCGCGACTCCAGCCAGATCATCGATGTATTGACGCGTGACTACGGCACAGTCGCCGCGGTGGCGCGTGGCAGTCGTGGCTCGAAATCCAGGCTTGCGGGCCTGCTGCGGCCATTCATGCCCCTGCGAATATCGTGGGTGGCCAGGTCGGATCTCGGCACGCTCACCGGCGCCGAGGCCAACGGTCCGCCTTGCGGATTGAAAGGCGATGCGCTGTTGTCGGCCTACTACATCAATGAGTTGTTGCTCTATTTCCTGCACCGTCATGATCCGCAACCCGAAATATTCGAACTCTACGCCGAGACAATTCCTTCTCTTTGTCGCAACGTGGATATCGCGTCATGCCTGCGCAACTTTGAACTCGAGTTGCTGAGCCTGCTTGGCTACGCCGTGACGCTCGGACATGTGGCTGGAACGAACGACGACATCGATCCGGACGGCAATTACGAATACCGCGTCGACCAGGGGCCGGCGCCAGTAGCGCGCTCGGACGGCCCGCTGGTATTTCGTGGTGCTACCTTGCTCGCAATTGCCGCTCGGGAGTTTGCAGACCCGGATGTGTTGCGATCCGCAAATCGCCTGCTACGTGCCGCCATTGCCCACCACCTCGGCGGCAAGGAACTACAGAGCCGCAAGGTGCTGCGCGAAGTACATCGCGGTAGAATTGCGCCTCCTCAGGATCGGACAACCCTTGATGAATGACGCGAAACCGATATTTCTCGGCGTCAATATCGACCACGTGGCAACGCTGCGCCAGGCCCGTGGTACTAGTTACCCGCGGCCTGCCGATGCAGTGCGCCTGGCGGAAATGGCTGGCGCAGACAGCATCACCGTGCACTTGCGCGAGGATCGACGCCATATTCAGGACCATGATCTCGACGAGATCAACGAGCTTATGAAGACCCACATGAATCTCGAAATGGCGGTAACAGACGAGATGGTCGCCATCGCGAAACAAATGCGGCCCGCGGATGTTTGCCTTGTGCCGGAGAAACGTGAGGAACTGACAACGGAAGGCGGCCTGGATGTTGCGGGTCAACTGGACAAGGTGCGCGCAGCCTGCCGGGAACTCGGAGACGCCGGCATACGCGTGTCGTTATTCATTGATCCCGAGCGTGCGCAACTTGATGCGGCCGTCTCCGCGGGAGCACCGGTGGTCGAACTACATACGGGCAGATATGCGGACACAGAAGGCGATGTGCATGCGACCGAACTCGAACGCATTGTCGATGCCGCCAGCTATGGGCATGGCCTCGGCCTGGTCATCAATGCCGGTCACGGACTGCATTACCAGAACGTCAAACCGATCGCGCGCATTGAACAGATTGTCGAACTGAACATCGGGCATGCAATCGTGGCTCGCGCGGTCTTTGATGGACTGTCGATTGCTGTCAGTGAGATGAAACGGCTGATGCTCGAGGCGCGCGCGGAGTGACGAGCGGATGATCTTCGGAATTGGCACCGACATTGTCGAACTGAGTCGCGTCCAGGGAATCTATGATCGTTTCGGTGATCATTTCGCGCGACGGATCCTGATGGATGAGGAGCTTGAACTCTATGAACGCAGCAAGAATCCTGTGCGTTTCCTGGCAATGCGGTTTGCAGGTAAGGAAGCTACCGTAAAGGCGATGGGCACCGGGTTCGCCCATGGTGTCTGGCTGCGAGACGTCGGTATCCTGAATAACAACTGGGGCCGCCCCGTCATCGTTTGGTCGGAGCGGGGCAGTCGGGTTTGTGCGCGCCTCGGCATCGGCAGCGGTCACGTCAGTCTTACCGATGACGCTGGCCTGATCATGGCATTCGCTGTCGTCGAGAATGCGGAACACAAGGAATAGTCTGGAATGCATTGTTTTTCATTCGATATTGAGACGATACCCGACGTCGAGCTTGGGCGAGCTTTGCTCGATCTCGACGGGCTGTCGGACGAGGACGTCGCGACGGCGATGTTGTTCAAGCGGCAACAGGCCGTCGGTCACGATTTCCTGCCGCTGCACCAGCATCGAATTGTCGCGATTTCGGTGACCTTCCGTACGGCAGATACGTTCAAGGTATGGAGTCTCGGCGACGAAGCGTCGGACGAGGCCGAACTCGTGCAACGATTCTATGACGGCGTGGATCGCTACACACCCGACCTGGTCTCCTGGAACGGAGGCGGATTCGATTTGCCGGTTTTGCATTATCGCGCCCTCAAGCACGGCATCCAGGCGCCGCGTTATTGGGAGAAAGGCGAATCGGATCGCGATTTTAAATGGAATAACTATTTGAGCCGCTATCATTGGCGGCACGTCGACCTGATGGATGTGCTCGCGAATTACAACAATCGCGCGTTCGCGAAGCTCGATGAGATTGCAGTCATGCTCGGGCTACCTGGAAAGCTGGGCATGAGCGGCGCGAAGGTCTGGGATACCTGGCTCGAGGGCGGGATCAAGGAGATCCGCGACTATTGTGAGACCGACGTACTGAATACCTGGCTCGTCTACCTGCGCTTCGAGTACATGCGTGGCAACCTGGACGGCAAGGACCTCCAGCGGGAGTTCGCGCTGGTGCGGAGCACGTTGGCAGGGATGGACCAGCCGCATCTCAATGAATTTCTCGCTGCCTGGCCTGAGAGCAGCTGATAGTGGCGCGCAGGAAACGACGCGAGCCGGAAACGGCCAGGATCGTGGCTGTTGCCCACGACGGCAGAGGTATTGCCGACACCGACGGCAAGAAGACCTTTGTTGTGGGCGCGCTGGAAGGTGAGAGCGTCACGTTCATACGGCGAAAATCCCGGCGCAACTTCGACGAAGCCGAATTGCTCGAAGTACACGAGGCGTCGCCCGATCGAATCGAGGCGAAGTGCGAGGCGTTCGGTCGTTGTGGCGGCTGTTCGCTGCAGCATGTCAGCGCGGAACAGCAGCGCGCCATCAAATCCCAGACGCTCAGGGACAATCTCGAGCGCATCGGTCGTGTCGAGCCCGGGACGTGGCTGGAACCGATGACCGGGCCGGTCTGGAATTATCGTCGCAGGGCGCGGCTTGCCGTCAAGGACGTGTACGGAAAAGGCCGCACACTCGTCGGGTTCCGTGAGCGCCACGCACCGTATATAACGGATATGAATCGCTGCGAGGTACTCGCCGCGCCAATGGATTCCATGATCGCCGATCTGAGCGGGCTGATCGGCGGACTTTCGATACGAGCACGTTTGCCACAGATCGAAGTGGCCGTCGCGGAGAACGACATCGCATTGGTTCTTCGCGTTCTTGATCCGCCAAGCGATGCCGATACCGAGGCGTTGCGCGCATTCGGCAAGGAGCATGAACTACGCATTTACCTGCAGACGGGTGGGCTGGATACCGTCGCAATGTTGTATCCGGATTCGGTCGAAGAATCCCTGTTCTACACGCTTCCCGAATTTGATATTCGCGTCGATTTCGAGCCGATCGACTTCGTGCAGGTTAATAGCGATATCAATCAGCGCATGGTGCATTTCGCCGTGGAGCAGCTTGATGCAGGCACCGATGATCGGGTACTCGACCTGTTTTGTGGTATCGGCAATTTTTCGCTGCCACTGGCCCGCAAAGCGGGCACGGTGCTCGGTGTCGAAGGCGAACAAAGCCTCGTGCGACGCGCGACCGAGAACGCCGCGCGCAACGGGCTCGACAACGTCGCGTTCCGGGTTGCGGACCTGGGCAAGATTGACGGTACGGAGGCCTGGGTCCGGGAGGGCTGGGGCCGGATGCTCCTCGATCCGGCGCGCAGCGGCGCGGCGGAAGTCGTGACGCGCATGCACCTGTTCAAGCCGAAACGAATTGTCTACGTGTCTTGCCACCCCGGTACCCTGGCGAGAGACGCCGGCACCCTTGTGCATGAGCAAGGCTACGAACTGGAATCAGCCGGGATCATCGATATGTTCCCGCACACAGCACATGTAGAATCTATCGCGGTATTTACGAAATCCTGACCGTTAGCGATGAGGCACAACGGATGTCACTCGGACCCGTAATGCTAGATATTGAAGGGCAGTCCCTGAGCCCGGCCGACCGTGATCTGCTGCGGGAGCCGGCGGTGGGTGGCGTCATTCTCTTCACGCGAAATTTCGAGTCTGCGGATCAGATCACCGACCTGGTCGCCGATATACGTGCCTTGCGCAGTCCACCATTGCTGATCGCCGTCGACCACGAGGGTGGTCGTGTACAGCGCTTTCGCGACGGCTTCACGCGGATTCCGCCGATGCGGCGTATCGGCCGGGAGTACGACCGGGATTCCGCGTCGGGGCTTGTGGCGGCTCGCGAGGCGGGCTGGCTGATCGCCTCGGAGTTGCGCGCGGTTGGTATCGATCTGTGTTTCGCTCCCTGCGTCGATCTCGACTGGGGTGTCAGCGATATCATCGGTGATCGCTCGTTCCATAAGAAACCCGGGATCGTCGCTGACCTGGCAAATGAATTTGCCCGCGGCCTGCGCAGCGCAGGTATGGCTGCGGTCGCTAAACATTTTCCCGGTCACGGAGCGGTGCTTGCAGATTCGCATCTGAAACTTCCCGTCGATCGCAGGGATTACGGCCTGATTCTCGACGACATGCGGCCGTATGAACGATTGATTGGCAATAGCGCTATCGCCGGCGTGATGCTCGCGCATATCGTGTACGAGCAGATCGAGGCGCAACCGGCCGGCTTTTCTGAACTCTGGATTCAGCGTGAATTGCGCTCGAGGCTCGGTTTTGGTGGTGCGGTGTTCTGCGACGATTTGAGTATGAAGGCTACGCGGGGCTATGGCTCAATGGCCGAACGGGGACGCCTTGCGCTCGATGCCGGATGCGACATGATCCTGGTGTGCAATGATCGCGACGCGGCACACGAGGCTGTCGATTCGCTGAATGCCTATTCGAATCCGCTGTCGCTGGTTCGTCTGGCCCGGCTGCATGGTACTGGCAGCCTGTTGCGCGAGGAGTTACTTGCAAGCGAGCAGTGGCAGACAGTGAACGAACGGTTTGCGCACTGGAGTGACCGGCCCGAGTTTCATCTGGACGCCTGAGGAAAAGGAATGGCATCGACATACGCACTCATAATCGGAAGCGGCTGGGACATCCTGGAAGGCGAGGGCAGCGGCACGGAAGTGCAGACTGCCTGGGGCGTTCCGTCGGCGCCGGTTCATCGTGTGTGTTTCGGCGATTGCCATGTATTGTCGATGGCGCGCCATGGCGAAGGTCATACGTTGCCACCGCATACGATCAACTATCGTGCGAATATCGTGGCTCTCAAAAAGCTGGGCGCCGAGTCAGTCATTGCGCTCAATACGGTCGGCGTTGTTTCCAACGTTCGTGACTCTGGCCAGATCGCCGTTCCCGACCAGCTACTCGATTACACCCATGGACGCGATCACACACTGTTCGACGGCAGGCGCGGGGTCGTCGAGCATATCGATTTCACGGAACCGTTCTCGGAGAGCCTGCGCAAGGGCTTGCTCGAGGCCGCGGCGGGAGAGGGGGTCGATTGCTATGACGGTGGCGTCTACGCGACCACCCAGGGTCCTCGCCTCGAGACTGCTGCCGAAGTCGATCGACTGGAGCGCGATGGGGCCGACTACGTGGGTATGACCGCGATGCCGGAGGCCGCGATTGCCCGCGAGGCCGGACTCGAATACGCGTGCATCGCGATGATAGTCAATCGCGCAGCCGGTCGCGGTGACGTACCCATTCATGATGATGTCGAAGCCAGCACGGCAGCGGCGCGGCATGCGACAATGACAACACTTCAGGCCTTCTTTCGGGCACCAAAATGAGTTCGCGATGAAACCCGTGAAGCGAATAATTCTCGAGCAAGTTCTGTCAGGTACGACCGAGCCTCTCCTGGTCGTGCGAATCGATCAGCCGGATTGGCCGGTTGTTCTCGCCAACCCCGCGTTTGGAAATATCTGTTCCGACGAGGTGCTCAACAAGCCGTTCGCGGATGTCGTAGAGGACCTGGGCGGTCGCGACCTTGCTCTCGAGGTTAGTGAGTCTGTTCGCTCGCAACAGGAGACCAGCTTTCCCGTGGAGTCGAACAGCAGGGAATACCTGCTCGTGTTAAAGCCACTCCACGACGATGCGGAAGATTCGGCGTCTTTCTACGCGGCCTATTGGCGCAGTGGAACCAACGCTGCGCCGGCTGACGGTGCGGAAATGCACCACGCGTTACTCAAGGCCAAGCGCCGCATTCGGGACCTGTCGCGCGACGATCCGGTTACCGGGCTGCTGAACAACCACGCGTTTCGGGATGTGTTCGAGCACGACTGGGCAGTTGCGAGTCGCGAGAAGAGCTGCATGTCACTGGTGACGTTTCGCCTGGATGAGTTCGACGCCTACATCGAAGTATTCGGGCGCCATGCATCCGACTCGTGCCTGCGGCGCGTCGGACAGGCGATTCGTCGCTGCCTCAAACGGGCCAGCGACGTCGTCGCGAGGCCGGAGGGTGCGTGCTTCGTGGCCTTGTCCCACGCGTCCGAAGAGGATGGCGTGCGAGAATTCGCGTCACGTATAGCAACGGCCGTACGCGAACTCGGTTTGCATCATCCGCGCTCGAGCTCCGGAAAGTTCGTTACCGTGAGTTTCGATGTCACCGTGGCGGACGCAGCGAATGAGTCGCGGAGCGCGTCGGAGTTCCTGGACGAATTACTCGGGACCGTAGCCGAGTAGTTCGCCAACGTCATCCAGATCTTCTTCCTCTTCCTCGACACGAGTCACCATGGCGAGCACACCGAATTTCGGGTGATCGTAGTAACGTAGCTCACCATTCTTGAGGATCCGGTTTTCCTCGATGCTGTAGCGCACCGGAAGCGCCGGTTGCGGATCCTCTCCGTAGCCGAGGAATTCGCCGTTCGTTGTCGTGTCATACCGGTAATCGAACTCGTCCTGGCCAACGACCTCGGCTTCAGGTGTTGCATCGAGCTGCAAGTCGACGACAAGGTGAAGGTAACGGCTCAGGTAGAGCGTCAGGTTGCCGTCAAAGTCTTCGGGTGGTTCGGCAAAGCGATTCAAGGGAATCGCTTCGGTTTCTTCCGCGGGCCAGGTTGCCTGGGTCCAGCCGAAATGCATGACCGGCTCATAGGCATCGAGACGTGTCAGGTGCTCGAGTACCTCGCCCAGCTGGTAGTCCTCTTCAACGAGTAGCATGAACTCTGTGTCCGGAAGTGGCTCTGGCTCTTCTTCGACCCCGGGGTCCGGCTCTTCGAGGATCTCGATCTCCTCTTCGAATGTCAGCTCCTCGAGTATCTGTTCTGCAGCGATTTCGTCGGGCAAAAACACCTCGCTGCCTGTTGAGACCTCTTCTGCGTATTTGAAGATGATCACTTCCACCGTGTACCGGCGAATCTCGGGTTCCTCGTCTATGACCTCCTCGGGTTCCTGGGCAAATGCCGGCAGGAATATCGCGAGGGACAGCAGGCTGGCGAGTATTTGAGGTATCGGTCTATGCATCGCTTTCATCTTTGACCGCAAGTCGGTCCAACAGGTTCTCAATTGTATCGAATCGCTTGTCGATATCACCCAGTTCTTTGCGGATCTGCAGCCGGTGGGAGCCCTGCAGGCGGTAGCGCTGGCTTTCGGACTGCACGAGTTGAATGAGCGCAACCGGATCGACATGGCTTTCCGCAGCAAATACGAAATATCCCCCGGCGTCGGCCACATCGATCTTCTCAATGCCCAGCCTGGTAGCCGACTTCTTGATTGCAGCGATGCGCAGCAGGTTCTTCGCGCCCTCCGGTAGCAGCCCGAAGCGGTCGATCAGCTCGACCTGCAAATCTCGCAGTTCCTGCTCGGTTTCGGCAGCCGAGATACGCTTGTAGAGAATCAGGCGCAGATGCACGTCGGGTACGTAATCGTCCGGCAGGAGGGCTGGAATGTGCAGGTTGATGTCGACGCCGGCGTGTAACGGTGCGTCGAGGTCCGGTTCATCACCGGCACGCAGCGATTCGACCGCGCGTCCCAGCAGTTCCGTGTACAAAGAGAATCCGATTTCCTGTATCTGTCCACTCTGGGTATCGCCGAGCAGTTCGCCGGCGCCACGAATCTCGAGATCATGCGTCGCCAGTGTGAACCCGGACCCCAGGTCCTCGAGCGAATCGATGGCTTCGAGACGTTTCACCGCATCGGCGGTCATCTGGGCTTTCGGCGGCGCCATGAGAAAGGCGTAAGCGCGGTGGTGGGAGCGCCCGACGCGGCCACGTAGCTGGTGCAACTGCGCCAGGCCAAACCGATCTGCACGATTGATGATGATCGTATTGGCCGTTGGTACGTCGATGCCACTCTCGACGATCGTCGTGCAGAGCAGGATATTGAAGCGCCGGTGATAGAAATCGAGCATCACCTGTTCAAGTTCACGTTCCGGCATCTGACCGTGGCCGATGCGGATGTTCGCCTCGGGAACCAGCTTCTCGAGATGTTGCTCGATACGACCGATGTCCTCCACCCGATTGTGAATGAAGTAGACCTGGCCGCCTCGCTTGATCTCTCTGAGACAGGCTTCCCTGATGATGACGTCGTTCCATTCAGAGACAAACGTCTTTATCGCCAGGCGCTCTGCAGGCGGCGTTGTGATCAGTGACATCTCGCGCAGTCCGCCCAACGCCATATTGAGGGTTCGCGGTATTGGTGTTGCTGTGAGCGTCAGAATGTCTATTTCACTGCGCAGTGACTTGATGGCTTCCTTGTGGCGTACGCCGAAACGGTGCTCTTCATCGACGATGACAAGACCGACATCATGGAAGTCCTTCGTATGTTGCAGCAGTCGATGGGTACCAATAACAACGTCAACCGCGCCGGACCGAAGGCCGGCCACAATGTCTTTGACTTCCCTGGCCGACTGGAACCGCGAGAGGACTTCAATCCGAACCGGCCAGTCGGCGAAACGATCCCGGAAATTCTGTCCGTGCTGCTGTGCCAGCAGCGTTGTCGGCACGAGCACCGCGACCTGTTTGCCGCCATGGACCGCAGCGAACGTGGCGCGCAATGCGACCTCGGTCTTGCCGAAACCAACGTCGCCGCAGACGACGCGATCCATGGGCTGATCGGTCCCGAGGTCCTCGAGTACGTCGTCGATCGTATCGGCCTGGTCTTCGGTCAGTTCGAACGGGAAGCCTGACTCGAATGTACGATAATCAGATTCGGGCCAAAGGAACCGATGGCCCGGCCGTGCCGCACGGCGTGCGTAAACGTCAAGCAGCTCGGCTGCTACATCGCGAATCTTCTTGATAGCGCGTTGCTTTGCCTTGCTCCATTGGTCGCTGCCCAGGCGATGCAACGGTGCGTTTTCCGCGGAGGCACCGGTGTAGCGCGAGATCAGGTCGAGTGCGTGTACGGGTACGTAGAGCTTGTCGCCGTCGGCGTACTCGAGGTGCAGGAATTCCGCTTTGATACCACCCGTCTCCAGCGTGATCAGTCCGTGATATCGGCCAATGCCGTACTCCTCGTGGACGATAGGCGAACCCGGTTCGAGGTCATCGAGTTGCCGGATAATCGTTTCGGGATCGCGCTCGCTTTTGCGGCGGCGTTTGCGTGCTTTCGTTCGCTCACCAAACAGCTGTTGTTCGCTGATGACGGCAATGTGCGCACCTGGCAACAGTACCCCGTTGTCGATGGGCGCAATTGCAACGCCGATTCGGTGCTGGTCGTCCAGGAATTCCTGCCATGCGTCGATCCGCGCCAGGTCCAGGCCACGCCCTGACAACATGTCGAATAGCTGTTCGCGTCGACCCGGGGAATCGGTCGAGAACAGTACGCGTCCATCGAAACTATCGAGGAATTGCACCAGCGAGGCAGCCGCGTCGTCGTAGCGGGCCTCAATTTTCATGGCCGGCGGCAAACGGGTATCGAGGTTCAGGCTGTTGCCGCCATCCGCCAATGATTGCGACGAGTAGCGAACGCCGGCAAACGCTGAGAGCATCTGCGGAATCGAGTCGGGGGAGATGAACGTCTCGTCGACGCTCAGTATCGGACGTTCCTTGTCCAGGCTACAGAGTTCATAGCGCTCTTGCGCCTCAGCCCAGAACTGATCGGTCAGGGATTCGAGCCCGCCTGGCGCGAGTATGACGCACTCAGGCGGCAGGTAGTCGACCAGCGCCGCGGTCGTCTCGAAGAACAGCGGCAAGTAGTACTCGATGCCGCCGTGAGCAATTCCATCGGATACTTCGCGATAGACACGCGATCTGGCAGGTTGCCCTTCGAACCGCTCGCGATACTTATCGCGGAACGTGCGTATCGCGTCACTGTCGAGGGGAACTTCGCGTGCAGGAAGAATGCTGACCGTCTCGAGACGTTCACCGGACAACTGGTTCTCGGCCGAGAAGTAGCGCAGAGATTCGATCTCATCATCGAAGAAATCGATACGCACGGGCGTGTCCGCGCCCATCGGAAATACGTCGATCAATGAGCCACGTACGGCGAACTCGCCATGCTCGGAAACCTGCGGTACACGCAGGTAGCCCGATTCCACCAGCGAATCCGTAAATGGCGCGCGCGGCAGCTCCTGGCCCCGTCGCAGTGAGAGCGAGCGCGCGGCGACGTATTCCACCGGTGGTAATCGCTGCTGCAATACGGTTGCAGCGGCGATGATTACGCCGCGCGACATGCCGGGCAGTTCAGCCAACACGCGCAGGCGCTGCGAGATGATGTCCTGGTGCGGCGAGAAGCTGTCCCAGGGCAGGGTTTCCCATTCGACGAAATGTTCCACTGGCAATGCGTCGCCAGCAAAGAATCGGATCTCGGCCTCGAGTTGATCCGCGTGGCGCGGATCTTCGGCGAGTACGAGAATTGGCTGCGCTTCGGCCTGCGCCAGTTCGGCGGCCGCGAGCGCCAGGCTCGCGCCAATCAGTCGGCCCCAGGCAACGTTGGTGCCCGGTGAGGGCAGTTTTGTCTTGGCAGGGAGGAGCTGGGGCGTGTTCAAGGTATCGCTCGGCGAGATATGCGCGTTTTTGGGGTCGCGATTATTACACAGGCACCGGTAGCGGCGAGGCATTCAGGCATAAAAAAAGCCCGGAACGGCAACGTCCCGGGCTTACTCGATTGTATCGTTGTCGTTAGCGCTTCAGGACGGCGTGAATGACCCTGTCGTGCTCGAAAAAGACGACGAAGCCGGCGTATTCCCAGCGCGTAATCGGCGGTTCGCCAACCGGCGCTGTGACCGCAGATGGGCTACCGTACTTCGATTCAACGCTGGCCTGAGTCATGCCGCGGGTCGGGCGTCCATCGATAGCGGCAGCCGTAGCGCCACCCATGCTGACCGTGTCAGCACTCGCTGTGCCCATTGCCGCCAACAACAGGGCGATCAATGAAATCTTGCGCAAGTTGGCCATGTTCCTTCTCCACCACATGTTCATTTTTCGGGTCCCGCGACTATAGCATCGCCGCGTGGGATGACACATGCGAACTGTGTCACAATGCGGCCCAATGCTGAATCCAGTCGAATTATTCGTCGGGCTGCGCTACCTGCGAGCCAAGCGGCGCACCCGCTTCGTGTCCTTCATCACGCTGATTTCCCTGATCGGGATTTCACTCGGTGTCGCCGCATTGATCGTCATCATGTCGGTCATGAACGGGTTCGAAGGTGAACTGCGAAGTCGCATCCTCAGCATGAGCGCGCACGGCACCGTCAGTGCCAGTGATGGCCCGATCCGGGAATGGCGGCCACTTATCGATGACATTGTAGCCGAGGAGGGCGTGACGGCTGCTGCACCGTTTGTGCAGATGGAAGGGATGATTCAGTCCGGGCGGGACTTGTTCGCGGTGGTCGTGCACGGCATCGATCCAGCGTACGAGGAGGAGCTCTCGGGCAATGTGATCAACATGGTGGAGGGAAGCCTCGGCGCGCTCCAGACCGGTGAACGCCGCATCATCCTTGGCCGCAACCTGGCCTACGATCTGAATGCGCGAGTCGGGGACGGGGTCGTGTTGCTGATTCCCCGACCTGTCGGTGACGGCACGCTCGAACCCGTGCTCGAGCGCTTCGTGCTCGGTGGCGTTTTTGAAGCTGGAGTTATCCAGCACGACACGATGCTGGCGTTGATGCATGCAAATGATGCGGCACGCATTCTCAATATTGGTGAGGCAGTCAGTTCCGTGCGCTTCCGGACCGAGGACGTCATGGCCGCGCCGGCAATTGCGGCATCGTTACAACAGCGACTTGGTGACGCGGTTGCGACGAGTGACTGGACGAAGGAGAACGTCAGCTATTTCCGTGCGATTCGCGTCGAGAAAATGATGATGTCGTTGATTCTCTCGCTGATTATCGGTGTCGCCGCGTTCAATATCGTGGCGAGTCTCGTCATGGTTGTGACCGATAAGACCACTGACATTGCGGTACTGCGAACGCTTGGTATGGGTCCTGACGGCGTCGTCCGTGTGTTCTTCGTGCAAGGCGCGATGATCGGCTGGGCAGGGGTTCTGATTGGCGTCGTGCTCGGGGTGGTTCTGTCGATCTACGTTCCGGTAATCGTCCCGTTCCTCGAGAAGCTGCTCTCGTTCCAGATCATGCCCGGCGACGTCTACTACGTGTCGCGCATTCCGTCAGAACTCGAGATGCCGGATGTCCTGATCACGGCAGTCGCTGCGTTCATTTTGACGTCGCTCGCAACCTTGTACCCGGCACGCCGGGCTGCGCTCGTTAATCCTGCTGAAGCGCTGAGGTACGAGTGATGGGCAAGCATTTCGAACTCTGGATGGGTGGCCGCTATGTGCGGTCTCGCAGCCGCAACAGCTTCGTGTCGCTGATTTCAGCTATCTCGATGCTGGGCATCGCGATCGCCGTGCTGGTTCTTATCGTCGTCATGTCTGTCGTCAACGGCTTTGAGAGAGAGCTCCAGGAGCGCCTGCTCGCGATGACTGCTCATGCAGTCGTCGAGCATCCTGACCGCAGGCTTACAGGCCACGATGCGCTGCGTGAAACTGCACTTGGTAATGCTCGCGTTGTTGGCGCGGCGCCGTATGTGCACGGCCAGGGACTGTTGGTCGCGGGCATGCAACTCAGTGGCGTCGAGATGCGTGGTATCGACCCGGTGCTCGAGGACACGGTATCAGGCGTTGGCGGCGTCATGCAGCAGGGTTCGCTGGATGAACTCGTGGCCGGCAAATTCAATGTTGTGCTGGGCATCGAGTTGGCAGAAGCGCTGCAGGCCAAGGTGGGCGACAAGGTGACGCTGACACTGGCCGATGGCATGGTCACGCCGGCCGGTGTAATCCCGCGGACAAAGCGCTTTACGGTTACGGGCATCTATCGTGTTGGCATGTACGAGTTTGATCGCAGGCTTGCGTTCGTCAACCTAAGTGATGCGCAGCGACTGTTCCGCATGAAGGGGGCAGTGACAGGCGTGCGATTATCCGTGTCCGAAATCTATGCCGCGCCGAGTATCGTGCGCGAGGTGGCCCGGGAACATGGCGAGCAGGTCTATGTATCCGACTGGACGCGACGCCATGTGAATTTCTTCCGCTCTATCCAGATCACGAAGTCGATCCTGTTTGTCATTCTATTGATGGTCGTGGCGGTTGCAGCTTTCAACATCGTGTCGACGCTCGTGATGGTAGTGAAGGACAAGCAGGCAGATATCGCGATTCTGCGAACCGTCGGCGCCAAACCGTCGAGCATTCTCAAGATCTTCGTGACCCAGGGCAGCATCGTCGGCATTGGCGGCACGCTCACGGGCGTGCTGCTCGGCGTGCTTATCGCGACGAATCTCGAGGCGATTGTAGGCTTCTTCGAGACGATGTTCGGCATCAAGTTTCTCGCGGCCGACGTCTACTTCATCAGCGACCTGCCATCCGATCTGCACTATGGCGACGTCGTGAAAATCGGGTTGATCGCTTTCGTGCTCGCCCTTGTTTCCACTTTGTATCCGGCCTGGGTTGCATCAAAGACAGCCCCGGCGGAGGCTCTAAGATATGACTGAAGCAGTTCTCGAGTGCCGCAGTGTTGTGCGCGAATTCAGCGAAGGCCCAACTACGCTGCAAGTCCTGCGTGGCGTAGATCTCGCAGTGATGCCTGCAGAAAGGGTAGCGATCATCGGTGCGTCGGGTTCCGGCAAGACGACCCTTTTGCAGATCATGGGTGGCCTCGACGAGCCGACCCAGGGCGGCGTACTCGTCAATGGTGCGCCGATGCACGGGACGACTGAGACCGCCAAGGGCGAGCTGCGGAATCGTTACATCGGATTCGTCTACCAGTTTCACCACTTGCTGCCCGAATTCTCGGCCGAAGAAAATGTCGCCATGCCGCTCCTGATCCGACGCGAGCCGAAGGAAGTGGCCTTTCAGAGCGCCCGGGAACTGCTCGGTCGGGTCGGCCTGGGCGAACGTCTCACGCACAAGCCCGGCGAGTTGTCAGGCGGGGAACGCCAGCGCGCCGCCGTGGCGCGGGCCCTGATCACCAGGCCGCAGCTGGTTCTCGCTGACGAGCCGACAGGAAATCTCGATGCGGGCAATGGCGAACATGTTCTCAAGCTCATGCTCGAGCTGAACCAGGAATTGCAGACCAGCCTCGTCATCGTCACACACGACCATTCGATTGCAGAACGCATGGACCGTATCCTCGTGCTCGAGGACGGGATCCTGAAGGAATCAGCCTGAATTCTTGTCCTTGCGGCGGCTGCGCTTGCGAGCCTTGTAGTCAGCCAGCGAAAAGCGCCAGAGAATGTCCAGTGTCACGTAGCCAGCGATAGCGGCAGTGGTCCCCAGGACGATGCTGCCAAGCAACATCGGTTGCCAGATATTGACGAACGTGTGAGTCACCCAGTCCCAGGACAGCTCGAAGGCGAATGGCTGCAGTTCCCAGCCGAGCAATGCTGAGCCCAGGCGATACGCGAGGTAGTACATCGGGAACATCGTCGCCGGGTTGCTGACCCAGGTTGATACGGCGGCAATCGGAATATTGACGCGCATCGCGAGCGCGACCAGCGCCGCGGTCAACGTATGTCCCGGGAAGGGCAGGAAAGCGATGAACAGGCCGAGCGAAAATGCCGGCACGACCCAGCGCCGGCGAATGCCCCACAAACGGTGATCATTCAGCATGTGCCGGAACGGCGTCATGAACCACTGCCTGGCCATATGCTGCCGTTTAAAGGCAAACTTCTTGAAAATACGTCTGGGCATTCCTTGCTGACCTGGCTTCAATTAATGCTGCCGGCGAAAATCGCTACAACCCTTGATAAGAACCTGTTGCTTGCTGTTGGTGGGTGGTCTGGCGGCGCAGCATACCACGCTGCCATTACACTCGGACTACTGCATAGCCCTTTTGGTTGCATCGTCTTGCGCGATGTACCGGGCCCGTACTCGGCCCCTGGGAGTGGTCCTGTTCGGCTATGCACTCTTCATGTTGGCGGGACAAGCAGTGATAACGACACGGCTTGATCCTGCCTATGCTGGCGACAGCATACTAACCACCGTCAGGGTCGTCGATTTTCCGAAAGTTACCGGGGAGTCCATGGTGCTGAACGTTGCTCCAGTCGACGACGCCCGCGTTCCGGAACGAACGCGCGTTAGTTGGTTCGATGCTCCGGTCCAGCCGCTCATCGGCGATACCTGGCAGCTCGAACTGCGCCTGCGGCAGCCCCGCGGCACCCTCAATCCAGGCGTATTCGATCTCGAGACCTGGATGTTTCGCGAAAAAATCCGGGCGTCAGGGTATGTCGTGGGAGGGAAGCGCAATCGCCTGCTGGCCACCGGGTCGTTGACACGCATGGAGCGGCTGCGCGCCAATTTCGTTGCAACTGCAAATGGCGCGACCGAGTCAGAATCTGCGGCGGCAGTGCTGGCCGCCATTGGCGTGGGCGCGCGTCACGCGATAACGCGCGAGCAGTGGGACAGGTTCGCCGCGTCAGGCACTAGCCACCTGATGGCCATATCCGGCCTGCACGTGGGGCTCGCGGCCCTCGCAGCCTTCGTCGTCTCGTTCGTTTTTCTTACGCCACTGATTCGAACGAATGGCTACGTCGCAGCGATCGTCGTCGGTGCAGTCTGTGCATTGGCTTACTCACTCGTCTCCGGTTTCGGTATTCCGGCAAGGCGCGCCATCCTGATGCTGGCTGTTGTTGCGCTCGCTGTATGGCGCCGCCGCCAGGTTGATCCCGCGGCCACCGTGGCCCTGGCCGGTGTCGTCGTATTCATCACAGATCCGATCGCTACGATGAGGCCGGGCTTTCACTTGTCGTTCGCTGCGGTCGTCCTGTTGCTGTGGCTTGCGAAGCACAGGGATGCTGCGGTTTCCGGCGGTCGAATTATTTCTCTGCCTCGCCAGCTGTTTGTCATGCAGGTATTCCTGCTGTTCGGGCTGTTACCGCTGACCGCATTGATCTTTCAGCGCTTTGCGGTGGCCGCGACGCCCGTCAACCTGGTCGCGGTCCCGGTATTCAGTTTCGTCACCGTGCCGCTGACGCTGGCCGGGATGGTGAGCGCCGGTTTTTCGCCGAGCATAGCTTCGTTCCTGTTGAAGCTCGCCGCACACAGCGTCGACGCGATCGAATGGCTGATTGAATACATCGTCAAATTGCCTTTCGCCAGCATCACGTTGGCGCAGATTCAGGGGGTCGCATGGTTGTTCCTCTGGGTACCGCTTGCCTGGGTCGTGCTGCCACGCGCCTGGCCGGGTCGCCACATCGCCGTGCTCGGAGTTCTGGCAATAGTAATGTGGAAGCCGGGGGTGCCTCCCGACGGCTGCTTCGATGCACGGGCACTGGATGTAGGGCAGGGCCTGGCTGTAACCGTGCAAACGCGGACTTCTTTGTTGGTTTATGACAGCGGGATGGCGTGGCGTAGTGGCGGTAGCGCCGCTGAGCAGGTCATCCTGCCATTTCTGCGTTCGCGGCGGGTCGACCGTATCGACCGACTCGTGATTTCACACGCAGATCTCGATCACAGCGGCGGCGTCCCCGCTATCCTGGAAGGGCTCAGAGTTGACGATGTGATCGTTGGTGAGCCACTGGGCCTGTCGCGTGAGCGACGCTGCGCGAGCGGTCAGCAATGGGGGTCCGGCGGCATTGGCTTCGAAATCCTGCACCCTGGCCGCTATGACCTTCGTGAAGGGAACGCATCATCGTGCGTTTTGCGGGTCTCGGCGGGCCCGTATTCGCTGCTGCTGACTGGCGATATCGAAGCGCAATCGGAGCGCGAGCTGGTCCAGGCGCGCGCGCCCCTCGCCGCCGACATTGCGATTGTCCCGCATCATGGCAGCCTCACGTCCTCGACCGTGCCGTTCGTAGACTCCGTGTATCCCGATTTCGCAGTAGTTTCGGCCGGGTACGCCAATCGCTGGGGTTTTCCGAAAGAGCGCGTGGTCAGGCGCTGGGAGGCCATGGGGGCCGCGGTCTTGAACACCGCGACCTCCGGCGCACTGTACTTTCGAGTATGCGCTGACCAAGGCGTGATTCGCGTGCGCGGCGAACGTGACCTGAGGCGTCGTTTCTGGCATGCCGAGACCTGAATACTAATGTATATTTCATTTTTCCGATTCGGTCTGGGCTTTTATGGTTGAGATAGTCAAATCCGGCGGCTGGTTGATGTTGCCGATCATCCTGTGCGCGATCGTTGCTATGGGCATCATTCTCGAGCGTTTCTGGACGCTGCAACAAAAACGCGTGATTCCCGAAGACCTGACGAGCAAGGTCTGGGGTTGGGTGAAGAAGGACCAGCTGGATCAGAAGCAGATTCAGACGCTGCACCAGGGATCGGCGCTCGGCCAGATCCTGGCGGCAGGCCTGATCAATCGTGACCGGGATCGCGTGGTCCTGAAAGACGCGATCGAGGACACGGGGCGGCACGTCGTGCATGAACTCGAACGTTACCTTGAGACGCTGGGCACGATTGCTGCCGTCACGCCGCTACTCGGCCTTCTCGGCACGGTCATCGGCATGGTCCAGGTGTTCACGGCGATTACGACCCACGGTGTCGGCAACCCAACCGTGCTGGCCGGCGGCATCGCACAGGCTTTGATAACGACCGCGGCGGGCCTGTCGGTCGCCATTCCGTCCTTGATCGGCTACCGCTACTATCGCTCGCGCGTGGACACGTTGGTCGTCGACATGGAAAAGGAGGCGATCAAGCTCGTTGAGGCACTGCACCGTCGCCAGGACAAGGAAGGCGGCAAGAAAAAGAAAAAGGACCGTAAGTGAAGCTGAGTCTGCGGGCGCGCGCACAGCCGGAGGTCAACCTGACGTCTCTGATCGACGTTGTCCTCCTGCTGCTTGTGTTCTTTATGGTATCGACGAGCTTCGTCAAGCAGTCTCAAATCACGATTCGCCTTCCCGAGGCCGAAAGTACGGCGATCGTTCAGGAAGTTCCGGAACAGATCGACATCATGATCACCGCAGCGGGTACGTACCTCGTCAATGGCCGTGAACTCATCAACAATCGCGCAGAGACGATTCGCAACGCGATACAGAAAACGTCGGGGAACAACAACAACCTCCCGCTGACGATCAGTGCCGACGCCAACGCGACGCACCAGCACGTTGTAACAGCGATGGACGTGGCGGCCCGGCTCGGCTTCACCCAGATCAGTATCGCCACGGTAAACGACCCGGTTGAGTGACGTGAGCAAGCGCATCGATCCTGAGGTTCGAGTTGTTTATGGCCGACTGTGGCGCTATGTCACGCCACACAAGCTGATCGGCTCTATCGCTGTAGTCGGGATGGCGTCGACGGCGGCCGTTGAAGCGGGCCTCGTCGCATTGCTTGCCCCGCTGACCGATGAAGCGCTGGTTGCGAAACAGCTCGAGACGGTCAAGTGGATTCCGTACGCGTTTATGACGATCTTCATCTTGCGCGGTATTTCCGGTTTTGCCACCGAAGCATCGCTCGGCTGGATAGGCCGGCAGGTCATCAGTGATCTGCGCCGCCAGCTCTTTCACAAGTTCCTGACATTGCCAGCCAGTTTCTTCGATGCGCAGACCTCCGGGCCGCTGCTGTCGCGCATGACGTATAACGTCGAGATGGTCGCAGAGTCGGTGACCAGCGTCGTCACGATCGCGGTTCGCGATGTGCTGACCGTGATTGCCGCTTTTGGCGTGATGATCTGGTATAGCCCGAAGCTGACGATATTTGTTGCCATCCTGTTTCCGATCGTCGCCGTGCTCGTGCGTCTTCTCGGCATCGCGTTCCGACGTTACAGCGGCCGCATCCAGGACTCGGTTGGTGAAGTCACCCAGGTGACCGAAGAGGTCGTCCGCGGTAACTGGGTCGTTAAAGCATTTGCTGGGCACGACTACGAGCGGGAGCGCCTGGAGGATGCGGATGGACGCAATCGCAAACAGCACCTCAAGATGATTCGCGTGCGTTCGCTGGGCGTCGCGGTCACGCAGCTGGTGTTTGGTCTCGGTATCGCGCTTGTTATTTACATGGCGGCAAGAGAGTCGCTCAACGACAGGCTGAGCGCCGGTGAGTTCATCGCGTTCTTCTCGGCGATGATGCTGATGCTGCAACCAGTGCGCAGAATCACGAACGTCAATGCAACGCTGCAGCGTGGTGTTGCCGGCGCCGACAGCCTGTTCGCGATCATGGACGAAGAGGACGAGGCAGACAGAGGTACGGTTGACGTCGAACGTGTCCGCGGCGACGTAAGTTTCCGCGACGTCGGTTTCGCCTACGATGGCGAGAAGGGCAAGGTGCTGGACAGCGTCAATGTCGATGTCGCTGCCGGGAAGACGCTCGCCATCGTCGGTCATTCCGGTAGCGGCAAGACGACGCTTGCCAATCTGCTGCCGAGGTTCTACGAGCTCAGTTCCGGAGAAATCCTGATCGACGACACGCCAATCAGTGATTACTCGCTGGCCAGCCTGCGTGGCAATATTGCGCTCGTGTCGCAGGATGTTGTGTTGTTCAATGACACGATCGCAAACAATCTCGCGTATGGGCAATTGCGCGACAAGTCCGAAGCGGAACTGCTTGCTGCCGCCGATGCAGCTCACGTACTCGATTTTGCCGAGGATATGCCGGACGGCCTGGATACGATGGTGGGAGACCGCGGAGTCCTGTTGTCTGGCGGCCAGCGGCAGCGCATCGCTATCGGGCGCGCATTGCTCAAGAACGCGCCCATACTAATTCTCGATGAGGCGACATCTTCATTGGATACGCATTCAGAGCGGCGTATTCAGGACGCACTGCAGGCCCTGATGCAGGACCGCACGACGCTGGTCATTGCGCATCGCTTATCAACTGTCGAGAAAGCGGATAAGATTATTGTGCTCGACGACGGCCGTATCGTCGAATCGGGTACGCACAACGAGTTGCTGGCGCTGGACGGCGATTATGCCGGCTTGTATCGCATGCAATTCAGTGACGAGTCGCGAAACGAGTGAGCGCAAGCGCAACCTATAACTGGATTCATCGCGTCTGGTATGAGGATGCACCCTCGGGTTGGGTGCTGCTGCCATTGAGCGGTCTCTACTGGCTGGTCCTCGGCCTGCGCAAATTCCTCTACGACACCGGCGTGTTCAAGACTCTTAAAGCTGACATTCCCGTCGTAGTCGTCGGCAATATCACTGCGGGTGGTACTGGCAAGACGCCAACCGTTCTGTGGCTCGTGGAGCAACTTCGTACGCGTGGTTTTACGCCCGGCATAGTCAGTCGCGGATACGGCGGAGACAAAGCCAATACGTCAATGCGTGTTGAAGCAGATACCAATGCGTCCGTCGCAGGCGATGAGCCGGTGCTACTTGCTCGTCGCGGGCAGTGTCCGGTCGTCGTCGACCCCGACCGCGTGCGAGCGGCGGCTATGCTGGCCGAAGACGGCGTGGATGTCGTCGTTGCCGATGATGGTTTGCAGCACTATCAATTGGCGCGTGATTATGAGATCTGCGTCATCGATGGTGCTCGGGGTCTTGGAAACCGGCGACTACTGCCAGCGGGGCCGTTACGCGAGGGTGAACATCGTCTCGATGATGTCGAACAGGTTCTCGTGAATGGTGTGCTGCAACGTCGTGACGAAGAACTGACAACGGCTGAACAGAACGCGATTTCGTTTGAACTGGCTGCCACCGAGGTTTGCCGCCTGAACGGTTCGTTGTCGAGACCTATAGAGCGTTTTGCGGGCACGACCGTGCACGCTGTGGCCGCAATCGGCAATCCGCGTCGCTTCTTCGATCTGCTGCGCCTGCACGGTATCCAGGTGATCGAGCACGAGTTTCCCGATCACGCTGCAGTCAGTCGCGGGGATCTCGAGTTCGGCGACGACTTCGAGGTTTTCATGACGGAGAAAGATGCCGTTAAACTCGGGCGCAGTAGCAGCGACAAATTCTGGTATGTGCCTGTGGAGCTGATAATGGACCCGGTCGAAGCGGCCCCGTTGCTTGAGCAAATTGAATCGCGTCTGCGTGCGAGGCAGCAATGACGGATTTCGTCGTTGTGATACCCGCGCGCTACGCGTCGACCCGGTTGCCTGCAAAAGCGCTGCGCGATATCAACGGCAAGCCGATGCTACAGCATGTCTATGAGCGCGGTCAGGAGAGCGCTGCAACTGAGGTTGTCATTGCGACGGATGATGAGCGCATCGCCGAGGCGGCTGAGGCGTTTGGCGCAACTGTCTGCATGACCGGCAACCATCATCAGTCCGGCACTGAACGAATCGCGGAAGTTGCGGACCTCATGAACTGGCCGGACGATCAGGTTGTCGTAAACCTGCAGGGCGATGAGCCGACCATGTCGGCAGTACTGATCGATGAATGTGCCGCGTTGCTGGATGACGCCACCGCGGACATAGCCACATTAGCGTCGCCGTTCCTGGCACAGGATCACTTCAACAACCCCAACTGTGTGAAAGTAATCCGGGATGTGCATGCGCACGCGATCTATTTCAGCCGGGCGACGGTACCGTATCCACGGGACGACGGTAGCGACGAGCGCGCGGCGAGTGCGGCATTGCATCACCACGGTGTTTACGCATATCGCTGCGGTGTCTTGCGACAATTCGTCGCGGCGGAGCCGTCCGAACTCGAAGTATGCGAGCAACTCGAACAGTTACGGGCGTTGTCGCTCGGAATGACGATTGCCGTCGGTGTTGCCTCTGAGCGTCCGGGTCCGGGCGTGGATACTGAAGAAGATTTACAGCGTGTCGCTGCGGAGTTGCGGAAATGACACAGACTACGAGCGTGCTGTTCGTCTGCATGGGCAATATCTGCCGTTCGCCAACGGCAGAAGGCGTGTTTCGCTATCACGCCGAGCAGGCCGGTGCGATAGAACGGCTCGACATTGATTCAGCCGGTACACACGCCTACCACGCAGGCGAACCACCTGATCGCCGCGCCCGTGAGGCCGCGGAACGACGTGGTATGAACCTCGACGGTATCTATGCGCGCCGCGTGTCGGGTGAAGACTTCGAACGCTTCG
Source organism: uncultured Woeseiaceae bacterium (assembly GCA_964557165.1). Classification (GTDB taxonomy): domain Bacteria; phylum Pseudomonadota; class Gammaproteobacteria; order Steroidobacterales; family Woeseiaceae; genus UBA1847. The sequence goes on along the minus strand of CAZKZE010000005.1, from coordinate 35,080 downwards.
ACTACATCATCGCCATGGATGAAGACAATCTCTCGCGCCTGCGCGACGAGTCGCCAGAGCAACATCGTGGCAAGCTACGCCTGTTCCTCGAGTTTGCGAGCAGTGACGAGCGCGAAGTGCCGGATCCGTATTACGGCGGCGCAGCAGGATTCGAGCGCGTACTCGACCTGGTAGAAGAAGCGTCCCGAGGTTTGCTCGAGACGCTTTCCAAAAAGTAACAGCCGAACCTAGTCCTGAATTGGGTCGGCAGGCTTCTCTGCCGGCTTCGTAATTTCCGGCGCCGGTTTGGGTGCGGGCGCAGCTTCAGGCTTGGGCGCTTCCTGAACCGGCTTGGGCGAGGGCGGCGCCTCGGATTTCGGCTCAGGCTTCGGTTTCGCCGCTTCCGGTTTCTTCTTCTCGGGCTTGTTGTCTGATGCCGCGGCGGGCTTGTCAGCAGGCTTCGCGGCTACCGGCAATGACTGTGGTTCCCATGGCAGGAGCCGCGGCTTCGCCGCGCCTTCTGCGCCATTACCGCCGGTCGCAGCCGGCCTGGATTCCGGTTTCTTCTGTTCTCTGGGCTTCTCTGCCTTGGGTTTGTCCGTCTTGGGCTTATCAGCTTCCGGTTTGGCAGCCTTGGGCTTGTCGGCTTCGGGCTTGTCGGCCTTCGGTTTGTCCGCCTTGGGCTTCTCTGCGGGCTTCTCGGTGGAAGATGTTGAAGACTCCGCCGCCGCCTTCTTCGCGGCCGGCTTCCTCGCCCGAGGACGTTTTGGTTTGGCTTCGGCAGCCTGTGTATCTGCCGGCTTTTCCGTCTGTTCAGGCTTCGCCGCTTTTTTCTCCGCGGCACCGTCTGGCTTGTCAGCAGCTTCCGCGCGCTCGGCGTCAGTCCGTGCGCGAGGTGGCCTGGATTTCTTTTCAGCCGATTCCTTCGGCGGTTGCTGCGGCGCCTTATCGGCCTGCTCGGGCGAACTTGTCTGCTGTTGCGTATCTGCTGCCTGCTCGGGCTTTTCAGCGCCGCGACGGCGACGACGTCCACCCCGGCTGCGCCGACTCCGCGGTGAGCGTTTTGGCTCGTTCTGCGACTCGTCTTTGGCCTCGCTGGCGGCAGACTGCTGCGGCTTCTTCTGCGCGTCCTTCTGCACGTCCTTCTGCGCTGGCTTGCGGCGTGACGAGGTCTTTTTCGCCGACTTCTTGGGCTGCGCTTTCTTGGTGGTCTTCTTTTGCGTCTTCTTGCGCTGTGTTCCGCGCTGATCACTGCCGCGGCGTTTCGATTGCTGTGAACGGCGGCTGCGACTCTGCTGAGCGCCTTTCTTACGAGACTTCTGCGGCTGGTCATCCTCTTCTTCGCCAGCGAATAGCGAGACGATCGATGCGATCAGTCCTTTGCCCTTCGGCTTCTCACGTTTTGGAGCGGGCTTCGATGGTTTCAACGTACCCACAACCGGCGCTTCAATCGCTTTGCGTTCGAGAATTGCCTGCGGTGCCTCTGGTTCGGCCGCTGCATCGGAGAGCGCGTAGCTGACGCCGGTGTTCTCGGGCAAGTCGGTTTGATCGTCGCGAACCCGGCGAACTTCGTAATGCGGTGTTTCGAGCTGTGGGTTGGCGATCAACACGATCTGCGTGTCGTTGCTATCTTCGAGGCTCTGTACCCAGTCGCGTTTTTCGTTCAGCAGGTAGGTCGATACCTCAACTGGTAATTGCGCGATGACTTTTGCCGTGCGCTCCTTACGTGCTTCTTCGCCGACGATTCGCAGGATAGCGAGCGCGAGTGACTCGACGCTGCGAATATTGCCAAAGCCCGAGCAACGCGGGCAGGTCATGTGGGCCGATTCGCCGATTGACGGGCGCAGCCTCTGGCGAGACATCTCGAGCAATCCGAAACGGCTGATCTTGCCGATTTGCACGCGGGCACGATCCTGGCGGACCGCCTCGCGCAGGCGATTCTCGACATCGCGCTGATGCTTGGAAGGTCCCATGTCGATGAAGTCGATGACGATAAGGCCGCCAAGGTCGCGGACACGCAACTGGCGCGCGACCTCGTCCGCCGCCTCGAGGTTGGTGTTCAATGCAGTGGCTTCGATGTCGCCACCCTTGGTCGCGCGCGCCGAGTTGATGTCGATCGACACGAGCGCTTCGGTGTGATCAATGACGATGCTGCCACCCGAGGGGAGGTGGACCGTGTGTGCGAATGCAGACTCGATCTGTGACTCGATCTGGAAGCGCGTAAACAGGGGTACCGGGTCGACGTAGTGCTTCAGTTTCTTGATGTTGTGCGGCATCGTCGCTTCGACGTGCTCGCAAGCATCTTTATAGGTCTGCTCGTCATCGATCAGGATCTCACCGATTTCGTTGGTGAGGTAATCGCGCAAAGCACGCACGACCGAGTCACTTTCACGGTAGATCAGGAACGGTGACGGCCGTTCGAGAACGACATTCAGGATGGCCGTCCAGACGGTCAGCAGGTTCTCGAGATCCCAGGCAAGCTCTTCCGCACTGCGGTCGATACCGGCCGTTCGCAGAATGACGCTCATACCATCGGGGACGACGATTTCATTCAGCGATTTTCTGGCGGCATCACGGTCTCCGCCGGTAATGCGTCGCGAGACGCCGCCGGAGCGCGACTTGTTCGGCTTGAGAACGATGAAGCGGCCTGCGAGGCTGACAAACGTCGTCAGGGCAGCGCCCTTGTTACCGCGCTCTTCCTTGTCGACCTGGACAACGATGTCCTGGCCTTCCTTGAGCACGTCCTTGATATTGGGCTTGCCGCCGCCCTTGGCATCCTTGACGAAGTATTCGCTGGAGATTTCCTTCAGCGGCAGGAAGCCGTGACGTTCGGCACCGTAATCGACAAACGCGGCTTCGAGGCTGGGCTCGATGCGCGTAATCTTGCCTTTGTAGATGTTGGCTTTTTTGCGTTCGCTAGCCGGTGCTTCGATATTGAGGTCGTACAACTTTTGGCCGTCGACCATCGCCATGCGCAACTCTTCTTGCTGAGTTGCATTGATTAGCATTCTTTTCATGTTGTCCTACTTGTTTGTAAGAGGACAGCAATACGGGGCTGGGCGCCATGCGGGCGCAGGGGATGTCACGCACAGGAGAGCGACGCCGGATTGCGTCGGCTATAAAGCTCGTTATCTCTGTGTAGGTCTGACCCAGATTGGTCAGTACCAAAAATACAATCAGCATGATTTCCCTGCGGCTTTGCCGCGTTGGCGCAGGCCGGATTCCGGGCTTGCTGCCATCTGAAATCAGGTCTCGCAGGCTTGCGGGACCAAAAAATAATTCGTATGGAGCGCATAGGCTGGTATGCCCAAACGCCTCTGGGCGCTAATATAGCACACCTCCTCGCCGCAAAAGCAAAGATCATGCAAGAAAACTCCCCCAAAGACGCGAACTTGCGCGCCACGGGCGTCCGCAAGGTCCAGGTCGATTCAGAGCGCGCGGGTCAACGAATCGACAATTTTCTGCGCAATGAGTTGCCCGGGGTTCCGAAAGGGCGGGTCTACCGCCTGCTGCGGCGTGGCGAGGTACGAGTTAACGGCGGCCGCATCCGGGCCGAATACAAGCTCCAGGAAGGCGATGAGGTGCGTATACCGCCGGCACGAGTGAGCGTCGGCAGCCCGCCGCCGCCCGAGAAGCTGGCAACGGCCATGCTCGATCGTGTGATTTACGAGGACAAGCGGCTGCTGGTGATCAACAAGCCGACGGGGCTCGCGGTTCACGGTGGCAGCGGGATCAGCCACGGCGTGATCGAGCTTCTGCGCTTCGCGCGGCCGGATCTAAAGGATCTGGGCCTCGTCCATCGCATCGACCGGGAAACGTCAGGCTGCCTGGTCATGGCCAAGCGGCGCAGCGCGCTCCGCGAGTTGAACGAGCGATTTCGGGTCGGGCAGGTCGAGAAGAATTACCTGGCGCTGGCGGTGGGGGACTGGCAGTACGGCGAGCAACTTATCGATGTGCCGCTACTGGTGCAAAACCGCAAAGGTGGTGAACGGCACGTTATCGTCAGTGACAAGGGCAAAGAGGCACAGACACGTATCAGCCTGTCTCGTACCTACGGGATTTACAGCCTGCTGCAATGTGCCCCGGCGACCGGGCGTACCCACCAGATCCGTGTACACCTGCAACATGCCGGGCATCCAATAGCTGGGGACACTCGGTACGGCGATGAAGAAGCGAACAAACAGGCGAAAGGACTCGGTCTCAAACGCCTGTTCCTGCACGCCCAGTCCATCGCCTTTGCGGACGATAGTGGTAACGAACTGCACTTCACGGCGCCGCTGGCCGATGACCTCGAGGAATTCCTGACGGCAGGCGTGATCGAAGCGCAGCGCCGCAAGAAACAGCGTTAATTGGTGTCAGTCACCTTATTTCCAGTCTAAGGGTGCCAGTCACCTTAGACTGGAAATAAGGTGACTGGCACCGTTCTAGGGGAGCAGGTATCCCAATTGCAGCAGGCGATCGGCGACAATGTCCGCCGCTCAACTCATGCGTCTTCGTACTCGGCGATTCGTGCGTCGCCATCCAGCCGGAATAGCAGTCGGTCCGCAAGCAATCCTGCGGCCACGATTACCGGACTGACGGTGAAATAGAGCCACGCAAACGAGCTCGACACGTGCCCGTCCAGGAGGATCGGCACGGTGAGAGGGGAGGCAGCGGCGATACCAGCCAGCAGGCCGAGCGTCGTGTTCTCGGTATATGTGCCGCTCCATATCTGCAACATGGTACGGGCGCCGAACAGCCCAGCCGTGGCCCAGACAATCAGCAACATGCCTGAAGCCGGCTTTGAAAGCACAATCGCAAAGCCGAAGACGAGTGGTATAAATGCCAGCAATCCCAGGGCGACCACTGGCAATACGCCAAATACGATGAATAGCAGACTGCTCATTTCAGTCCTGCTCTCGTGTACATGCCGAGCCCACGCCGTGCGATGCGGAGTACAACGTTGATGCTGAAGAAGTGCCCGACGCCGAGCACGAGCAGGACGAGACCGATGCCTTCGGCCTGGTAGACGAGCATTTCTTCAAAGGTATCGATCTGCACTCGTGTGCGCATACGCAGAAGGACGAATCCGAGGCTGATGAGGTAAACACCGGCCATGAGGAGTCGGCTGATCGCATAGGCGAGGTTGTTATCGCCTTCAAATCCTTCCACGAGGAAGGTTCGCCCGTCGCGATTCAGGGTGGATGAAATATAAGCGACCGTGAAGATGCTTAGCGCGAGATAAATGACGTAATTTGCGGTGGTCAGCATGTTTGTCTCCTTTACGATTGATAGGCAGGAGACAGTAAGTGGCAGGGTGGTGACCGGCTTCCTGCTTGGCCCGAATGGAACAAGAAGCTGAAAAGACCTTAATAATCAGCTATTTATAACCTTACTGATTGATCATTCCGGAGACGACTCAACTGTCGCTGTGACGTTTGCGCCAATTGCCGGGCGACATGTCAGTCAATTCCTGAAACGCGGCATAGAAATTCGACTGGGAACGGAAACCGGTCGCCAGGCCGATCGAGAGGATCGAGGCAGAGCGGTCCTCGATCAGGAGGCGTTTAGCCGCGGCAACACGGTATTCGCGAACATATCGAGAAAAGCCGTAGCCGACGTGAGAGTTGATTAGTTCCGAAAGCTGGTGTGGCGACAGTTCGACCGCCTCGGCGAGAATTGCGAGGCTGAGGTTTTCATTCTCGAAGAGTTTGTCGTCAGTCATAGCGTGTTCGAGAGCCTTGATCCTGCCTTCAATATCCACGCCGCCGAGTGTCGAAGACGCGTAGGCAAGTCGCGCAGCGTCGGACATGTCATCCAGAATTTCCGGGAACCAGATCATCGCCGCGGTAACGAGCACAAAGGTCGCTCCGGTGAACAAGGCATAGGCCAGGTAGAAGACATCGTTACCAAGGACTTTCGCCGACGTCGCGAGAACCAGCATTGTGATCGCCAGCGCAGCGAAATAGCAGAAGAAGAACAGCTCGAACAAATAGCGATTTACATGCCTTCTGAGGCCGAACACGAACATGGTGAACCAGACGGCGTACCCGGCGCCCAAGACAAAAGCGATTATGGGAACCCAGGCAAGTGGCAACAATAGCCCAACGACAAGCGGCAGAAGGTGCAGGAAATTCCAGGGCGAACGCGTACTTCCCGGGACCAGTACTTCGCGACTGAAGAAATAGAACGCTGCCGGCGTAATGATCTGGAGCATTACATAGGTCCGGTGATCGAATGGCTCGAGCCCGTGCAGCAAGAAGAACCAGTGATAGAGCTGCAATCCGGTCATGGCAAGCAATAAAGCTATGCAAGCGATGTACCCGAGTCTCGATTTTCCCATGTCGCGCAGGAAAAACAGGTAGGCGACGAGCAATATTGGCGCCGCGACGATCGAGAATCCGATAAGAACAAGCGCAGCTGACGCGATCATGGACTCTTCATTCCGTTCACGGTGCTACGGCAACAGGTATCCGAGCTGCAGCAGGCGGTCGGCAACCCAGATCATTGGCAGGCCAATGATGGCGGTCGGGTCATCTGTCTGCACCGCTTCGAACAGGACAAAGCCCGCGCCCTCAAGTTTGAAGCTTCCGGCGCAGTCATAAGGCTCGTCGTGGCGCAGGTAGGCCTCAGCCAGGCGGCGGTCGAACTGTCGGAAACGAACGATGGTCTTGTCGGTGTGTTCGTAGCGCGCCCGACCGACGGGATCCAGGATGCAGACAGCCGTCAGGAAGGTCACGGCCTTGCCGGATGCGGCGAGCAACTGTTCGATGGCCTTCGAGTGGTCGCCCGGCTTGCCAAGCACCTTGTCTTCGATTACTGCCAATTGATCTGCACCGATGACCAGCGCATCGCGAGCATTGGGCGCGACCGCTTCGGCCTTCTTGCGCGCGAGATGTCTTGCGAGGTCCGCCGGCCCAAGGTCCTGGTCGTTGCGCTCGTCGACCTCCGGCGAGACGACTTCGTACTGGTCGAGGAATCGATTCAGCAGGCCCCGCCGGTAGGATGACGACGATGCCAGGACGATCTGCGGTGCTGACGGATTTTGCATAAACAAATCAAAACCTTAAGACAAGAACGCCAAAGTCTACCCGGTTTGGCGCCGCGGGCTGAAATTTATGTCCCCAAGGCTTTGACTTAAGCAGCGACGGTCCTTATCATGCGCGCGCCATGGGTAATCCGCTACGCGAACGCCGCTCCGCGGCCGATTTGGCGGCGGGCGCTCAAGTAATTGAAATTTCTGAGAAAATCGGCGATTTCGAGCAACTGTCGGCAATTGTCGAAGCGGATCTTGCCGCGCTCGATGCTGATAGAATGCCCACGGGATGGCGCGACTCCGCTGTTGAAGGGAGCCTCGAATTCGGCTTTGCCGATGCGCAGCAGTTGCTGCCGAAGGTCAGTTGCCGGGTCGGGGTAACGGTTGATGCGGTCTGTCAGCGCTGTGTCGAAGCGTTCCGGTTACCGCTTGAAGTGGAGGCCGATCTGCTCTTGCTGGAGCTTGAGCAGGATGCTGATGGCTTCGACGAACTCGAGGTCTGGGAGCTGGAGGAGACACTGCTCCGGCCGCAGGACATTGTGGAAGAATTGCTGATCATGGCGTTGCCGTTTTCGGCGATGCACGCGGACTCAAGCTCGTGCAAAGCGCTTTCGCCGGAGGCGGAGGAAAGCGCCGAGGAAATGACAACGCCTTTTGCCGCCTTGCGCGATCAGATGGCACAGGATAACTGAGGTTCGGCTTGATAGCCGGGTCGATTGGAGAAAATTATGGCTGTTCAAAAAAGTCGCAGGACCCCTGCAACGCGCGGCGCACGTCGTTCGCACGACAAGTTGAAGAAACCGGCGCTGTCGGTTGACCCTACGTCGGGCGAGACACATCTGCGCCATCGCGTAACGCCGGACGGTTTCTATCGCGGCAACCAGGTTGTTTCGCAGCCTGAGATGATCGAAGAAGACGAGTAATTTCATCACTGGTCGGCGCGAAACGCGTCCGACCAGTCTGCCGGTGAGTTCGCACTCGACTATTTCACTTGATGCGATGAGCGGTGACCTTGGTGCCGAGGTCGTCGTGCGCGCGGCTGCCGCGGCGCTTGACCGTTACCGCAACATCGGACTCGTGCTTGTCGGTGACGAACGCGAACTGTCGGGCCTCGTGGGCACCATCATTGGAAACGACTCCCGGCTACGCGTGCATCACGCGAGCCAGGTCGTTGAAATGTCGGAACCCCCGGCGGACGCATTGCGCAAAAAGAAAGATTCCTCGATGCGCGTCGCCATTGATCTTGTCAAGACAGGCGAAGCGGACGCCTGCGTCAGCGCCGGCAACACAGGCGCGCTCATGGCGACGGCGAGATTCGTCCTCAAGATGCTGCCCGGCATCGATCGTCCGGCGATTATTACCGAATTGCCCGCCATCGGCGGCTCAGTGCACATGCTCGATCTCGGTGCGAGTGCCGAAGCAACGGCTGACCGCTTGTTCCAGTACGCGGTAATGGGCTCGATTGTTGCCGCCGATATTGTCGGTATCGAGCAGCCGCGGATTGCGCTCCTGAATATCGGGGCCGAGGACACCAAAGGGCACGACACGGTCAAGGAAGCGGCCGCGATGCTTGCCAAGAGCACACTAAACTACGTCGGTTTCATAGAAGGCAGCGAATTGTTTAAAGGCAAGACCGATGTCGTCGTGACGGATGGCTTTACGGGCAATGTCGCTCTGAAGACTGTGGAAGGAACGGTCGGTATTTGCGTGCACTATCTGAAACGCGAATTCAAACGCAACTGGTTTTCCAAATTGCAGGCGCTGCTGGCACAGAATGTCCTGAGCAATCTCGCCGAAACGATGGACTCGCGCAAATACAACGGTGCGACTCTTGTGGGCCTAAATGGTATCGTGATCAAGAGTCACGGCAGCGCGGATGCCTACGCATTCGAGCACGCGATTGAGACGGCCGTCGTCGAGGTTCGTAATCAATTGCCGCAGCAGATTGGCAGGCTACTGGAGAGGGAATCCGCATGACGTATTCGCGCATCATTGGCACAGGACGGTACCTGCCTGAACGTGTGATGACTAACTTCGACCTGGAGAAGATAGTCGAAACGTCGGATGAGTGGATCCGTACCCGCACCGGTGTTGAGCGCCGCCACGTTGTGGAAGAGGACCAAACCACGTCCGATATGTGCGTGGAGTCAGCGAAGAAAGCGATGGATGCGGCCGGTGTTACACCTGCCGATATCGACATGGTCATTACCGGCACGACGTCACCAGATGTTGTATTTCCCAATGTGTCGACCATTATTCAACACCGCCTTGGTATTCCGGCGTGCACGGCTTTCAGTCTCGAGGCCGCGTGTTCCGGATTCATCTATGCGCTGACAGTTGCAGACAAATTTGTCAAGGCTGGCGAGGCGAAGTGTGTACTTGTGACGGGTGCCGAGTGCATTACGAAGCTGCTCGACTGGGGCGATCGCAATACCTGTGTGCTTTTCGGTGATGGCGCGGGCTCAGCTATCGTGGTGCCCTCGGAGGAGCCGGGCATTCTCTCCTGCGAACTCGGAGCGGACGGCCAGTATCGCGAGTTGCTGCATTACCCGGTTGGCGTATCCAAAAACCTCGCCGCGGCAGGTACCGAAGAAGCCAATATCATCATGCAGGGCAACGAGGTGTTCAAAGTCGCGGTCAAGACGCTGGGCAGGATAGCTCAGGCCGCACTCGACAAGGCCGGCATGACAAAGGAAGAGCTCGATTGGCTCGTGCCACACCAGGCCAACATTCGCATCATCCAGGCGATGGCTAAGCGTCTCAGCATGCCGATGGAGAAAGTCATTCTGACCGTTCAGGACCACGGCAACACGTCGGCGGCATCGGTGCCGCTGGCGCTTGATGTCGGTATTCGCGATGGTCGGGTCAAGAAAGGCCAGCTGATCCTGATGGAAGCCTTTGGCGGCGGATTTACGTGGGGTTCGGTCCTGATGCGACTGTAAATAAGGTGCCAGTCACCCTATTTCCTGAAACCCGCTATCGCCAGGCTGAAGATATCAACGGAAATAGGGTGACTGGCACCTTATTTACCACAAACTGCTTTTCTTCTCTTGCGCTGAGCGGCGTCGCATTCGCTGGTGCAACTGTTGACGTCGCCGGTCCAGTCGATCGCGGCGAATGACCGGGTCTTCGTCGGCGCCGTGTGCTTTTTCGTAATCGTCCCTGAAATCGCAGAAGTCATCGTAGGCTTCACGCACATGTTGCAGTTCACGCGCCACCAGCTCGATGATAATGACGTCATCCAGATAGCCGATAACCGGGATATCGTCGGGGAGTATGTCCTCCGGGTCCGCGAAATAGACGAAGGTTGCCAGAAGGCGCTCACGATCAGATTCGGGCAATTGCCATTCATCGTCGGTCAGCATGCTGATCAACGATTCGAGCTCCGGAATGCGCTTGCCGACGAAGTCCGGCAACGGCTCGCTGCCTCGAATTTCCTCGAGGACCGCCCGGATAGCCTCGATTATTTCGGTATCCTCCGCATCTTTGACGGCTGCACGTGACTGGCGGAGCGCTTTGCGGAAGAACCGCAGGTCGCGGTCAGTGAGTTCGAAGGATATCCTGAGGCTCATTCGGACAGGCTAACGGCAAGTCCCTATGGCGGTCAACGCGCGATGGTTTACCATAGCCACAGCGTAGCGGGTCCAGAGCAATGAAACCGAAACTTATTATTGGTAACAAGAACTATTCCACGTGGTCGTTAAGGCCATGGCTCCTGATGAAGGAAGCGGGCATCGAGTTCGATGAGCATCGAATCGTCCTGGATACGCCGACGACGGCCAAGGAGATCGCCGAGTTTTCTGAGGCGGGCAAAGTGCCCGTACTGCAACTCGAGGACGTGACCGTCTGGGATTCGCTGGCGATCGCCGAAACCGTGGCCGAACGCTGGCCCGAGAAAAAGCTGTGGCCAGAGGATCCTGCCGAGCGCGCGCATGCGCGTGCGATTTCCGCCGAAATGCACTCGGGATTCGAGCATTTGCGCAACTGCATGCCGATGAACTGCAGAGCCATGGGGCGCAAGGTGCATATTCCCGATGAACTTGGCGACGACATCACTCGGGTCATCGATATCTGGGCGGAGTGCCACAAGCACTATGGCGATCGTGGCGGCTGGTTGTTCGGCACCTTCTCGGTGGCCGACGCCATGTACGCGCCGGTCGTGATTCGCCTCCGGACCTATGGCATTAACCTGCCGGATTCCGCGGGCTACTATCCTCATCGCTTGCTCGAAAGCGAGGCTATGCAAGAATGGCTCGCTGCCGCAGAATGCGAGACTGAGGTCATTGAGGCGGACGAAAAAGGCCAGTAATGCGCAAACTGTTTCTTCACCTGGCCGCGGTAACGCTGGTCACCGCACCCGTTTACGCGGACGTCTTCGAACTGCCGCCGGAAGGCTATGACGTCATCGGCTCCGTCGCGACGGTAACTGCGCGCTACGAAGACACGCTCGTGGACATTGCGCGGCGTCATGGGCTCGGCTACTACGATGTCGTGCGGGCAAATCCCGGTGTCAATGTCTGGGTGCCGGGCGAGGGTACCGAAATCGTCCTGCCTAACCGCTTCGTGTTACCGCCGGGACCACGCAAAGGGCTCGTCCTGAATCTCGCCGAGTACCGCATGTATTACTACCCGGAGGCCAGGGAGGGTGAGCCGGCCTACGTATATACCTACCCGATGAGCATCGGGCGCATGGACTGGGAAACGCCGCTGGGCAAGACGAGTATCGTGGCGATGGCAAAGAACCCGGCCTGGTATCCGCCGCAATCGGTGCGCGAAGAACATGCGGCTGAGGGCGACCCGCTGCCACGTATTGTGCCGCCGGGGCCCGAAAACCCACTGGGTACGCGGGCGCTGCGCCTGGGTCTGCCGGGGTACCTGATCCACGGGACAAACCGGCCAGCCGGCGTCGGCATGCGCGTATCACACGGTTGCGTGCGCATGTTCCCCGAGGATATTGAGTTCCTGTTCGAAAGGATCGGGGTCAAGACGCCCGTGCGCATCATCAACGTTCCGGTCAAGATTGGCTGGGATGGCGAGAAGCTCGTTGCCGAAGTGCATCCCCTGCTCGAGTCGGCACAGCCGCTGGCTGACGAGTCGCTCGAGCAGATCGAGGAGCTCGATGCCGATATCGAGTTACCTGCGCCGAATCCCGAAAGCAAAGATCCATTGACGCATGTGACCGAGCAGTTCATTGCGGCGACAGCGGAGCGGGCAGGGCAACTCGATTGGGACCGGGTCGAAGAACTCGTCGGACGGTCAGATGGCATCCCCGAAGTCGTTGGTACGCGCATAAAAAACGCCGCGACAAGCGCGGCGTCTGAATAGAGCATTTGTAGTCTTAAAGCTACTAAGTCTTGGTCCTGATTACTTGGACATCGACTTCTGGAACATGCGCTCCATGCTTTCTTTGTTAGCTTCGCAACATGCCTGCGATGCCGTAGCGGCAGCGAGTGCCTGATCAGCGGTGCTCTGGGCCGAAGCAGCGGCTTGGGAAGCGCGATCAGCGGCTGCGCGAGCAGCTTCAGCAGCAGATGCAGCAGCGGCTGCGTCAGCGGCGGCACGATCAGCCGTAGCTTGAATTTCATCTGTGCTGGCGCAACCAGCGGCCAGTGCAACGAACAGTGCAAGTGCGCTTGCTCTGAGTGCGGTCTTTTTCATTTTGGAAGGTTCCTTTGTTGGGTAAAACTGCAGGCGCATTATTTCCCAAACGGCCCGCTGCTGCAATGAAAACTCCTGTTTTTATTGTCTTTTGTCTGTGGATAGCGACAAATAGATAGTTGTAGGAGCCCGCCTTGCGGGCGATTCTCCAAGCCACCTCAATGACCGACCTTGAAAAGCCGCCGCTCGGCGGCGGCTGCTTGCGCTTCACCCGTAAGACGGGTTCCTGCAGGCGCGCTCCTGCGGTAGTTCGATTTTGATGTTGCACCAGGCTGGGTACTGTATATAATCCCATATACTGTGAATCCATACAGGAACTGCTCAAATGCGCGAACTAACCCCCAGACAAAAGCAAATTCTCGAGATGATTCAAGAGTTTATCTCTGAGACCGGTATGCCACCGACGCGCGCCGAGATCGCGCGACAACTCGGTTTCAAATCCGCCAACGCGGCTGAAGAGCATCTCCGTGCCCTGCAGAGAAAGGGGGCGCTCGAACTCCTGCCGGGTGCCTCGCGTGGTATTCAACTCAAGGATTCACTGCGTGACCAGATGGGCTTGCCGCTGGTCGGTCGTGTTGCGGCGGGCAGCCCGATCCTCGCGCAGGAGCATATCGAGGCACATTACAAAATCGATCCACAGCTGTTTAATCCCAAACCGCACTACTTGTTGCGCGTGCATGGTATGAGTATGAAAGATGCGGGCATTCTCGACGGGGACCTCGTTGCGGTGCATCGCACGCCGGAAGTGCGCAGCCGGCAGATTATCGTTGCGCGTCTCGATGACGAGGTGACGGTCAAGCGTTACCGCCAGAATGGGTCACTGGTATCGCTCTTGCCCGAGAACGATGAGTTCGAACCTATCGAAGTTGATCTCAAGGAGCAGTCACTGGTCATCGAAGGCGTCGTTGTTGGCGTCATTCGCGACGGCCTGCCGTTGCATTGAGCATTGTCATCGTCGCTCGACAAACTACTGGAGAGCCCGCGTGTCTGGCGCGGACGTGACCAGGCCGGACAGAAGGCAGGACTGCCGACCGGCTATGCGGAGCTCGACAGGCACCTGCCCGGGGGAGGCTGGCCGCCCGCGTCACTGACCGAAATCCTGACCGCACATTACGGCATTGGCGAGCTGCGCCTGCTGATGCCGGCACTTGCAAGACTCAGCACCGAATCACCACAACATGATTTCACCGAGCCCGGCTGGCTTGCCTGGGTAGCGCCCCCGTTCCAGCCGTACCCGCCTGCATTGCAGCAATGCGGTATCGATTTATCGCGGATGCTTATCGTGCGCCCTAAAAATGCCAACGAGATACTCTGGTCGGCCGAGCAAGCCTTGTCATCGGGGACCTGTGCTGCCGTGTTGCTGTGGCCGGAAACGCTTGATGACCAGGCGAGCCGGCGGTTGCAACTGGCTGCCGAGAAAGGTGGCAGCTGGGCTATCGCGTTTCGGCCCCTGGCCGCACGCCAGCAAAACTCGGCAGCGGCATTGCGTCTTGAACTGCATTCGAATGGACAGGGTACGCGCGTACAGATTCTCAAAAGTCGTGGCGGTCGCCCGACGGTTATCAGTCAGCTTCTGTAAATGAAATCACGGGCCTGCAAACCACCCGTCATGGGGCGGGACGTTGCCCCGACTTCCCCTGCGGTACAGCAGGACCTGCCGCTCGTAGGAGCGGCCATCGGCCGCCAGGAGGTTTCGGTTCGCGACAAGTCGCGGCCAGTGGCCGCTCCTGCAGCCGTGGAGCGGCTGTGGTTTTGCGTGTGGCTGCCGCACCTGCCGCTGGAAGCAAACAGGTCCTCAGATGGTGCGACAGCTGTGGTCGAGGAACAACACGGCATTCACCGTATCCTGCTGGCCGATGCCGAGGCCCGCGCTGCCGGCGTGATGCCGGGGCAGGCTGCCAACGCAGCGCTTGCATTACTGCCAGGTCTGGAACTCGAAGAGCGTAGTTTGCTCCGCGAACAGCAGGCACTTGAAGGACTGGCGACCTGGCTGGAACGATTTTCATCGTTTGTCTCCATTGCCGATCAGAACGTGTTGCTACTCGAGATCGCGGGTAGCCTGCGTTTGTTTGATGGTTTACAGGAATTGCGGCAAAAAATTTCTGCAGGCCTGCGGGAACTCGGGTTTACAGCATCGCCTGCGATTGCGCCGACGCCGCTTGCGGCAACCTGGCTGGCGCGCTCCGGGCACCGTGTCTGCGTACGCGATGAAACAAACCTGGTGCCGGCCTTACGCAAACTGTCGATTACCTGCCTCAATTGGCCGGCCACGTTGTGCGAGGCACTGACGGGAATGGGTGTGACCACGGTTGGTGATTGCCTGCGCCTGCCGCGAGAAGGATTTACACGGCGCTTTGGCGCCGAATATTTGCTCGCACTCGATCGGGCGCTCGGCCATTTGCCCGACCCACGTAATTCCTGGCGTGCCCCCGAACGGTTTTGTGTGGATTACGAGATGACCGAAGAGCAAATCGATCGCGAGGTGCTGCTCAATATTTGTAATGAGCTGCTGCAGTCACATGAGCAATTCTTGCTGGCGCGCCAACTCGGGGCGCAGCGTCTAAGTTTCAGTTTTTTCCATCTCAAGGGACCGGCGACGGAACTGCGTCTCGGTTGCGCCCAGGCGGAACGCTCGGCCAGCCGCTGGTTCGAGTTGCTGGGTATTCGTTTTGAGCAATTGGTACTGCCTGAACCGGTTATCGCCGTACGCTTGCGCAGTGGCATGGCACAAGCGCTGCAGGCGGAGTCGGCAATCTTGAACTTCCAGGGCAAACCCGGGACACAGCAACGGCGGTTTTCGATCACGCAACTCGCGGAGCGGCTCATCGCGCGTATCGGTGACCAATCGGTACAGGCAACGTCCATGGTGGCCGAGCACCGGCCGCACTATGCCTGGAGCTCCCAGAGCCTGCTTTCGGACTGGTCGAGCAACACGCTGGACGAGCCCCCGCGGTACCTGCAGCGCCCGCTATGGATGCTGCCCGAGCCGGCCTTGTTGCCTGCTGACAGTGGTTATCCTGTCCACCAGGGCTGTCGCCTGCGATTCATTGATGGCCCCGAGCGCCTCGAAACCGGCTGGTGGGACGCGGACGGTATTTCTCGTGACTACTACACGGCGGCAGGCCAGGACGGCAGGCGACTATGGGTATTTCGAAATCGTAAGCGCGACCGCGATTACAAATCATCCGGCGAATCCTCCTGGTACCTGCATGGGTACTTTGGTTAAAAGCCTCCGCCATGTCCCGTCGCTACGCGGAATTACACGCGCTCAGTAACTTCACCTTCCTGCGCGGTGCCTCGCATCCCGAAGAACTCGTCGAGACCGCGGCAAAACTCGGTTACGAGGCACTCGCAATCACCGATGAATGCTCGATGTCGGGTATCGTGCGCGCCCATGCGGTTGCCAAAGAGGCTGGGCTAAAGAAGCTGATTATCGGTGCGGAGTTGCGTTTGCGCAGTGGCCGCAAGCTGGTCGCGTTGGCTCGCAACCAGAACGGTTATACGTCGCTATGCCGTCTGATCACCATGGCGCGCCGCGCGGCGGAGAAGGGCAGTTATGAACTGACGCGTCTTGCCTTTGAGGACGGGCTGCCGGATTGTCTCGTGTTGTGGGTTCCTGACCAGGACTACACGCTCGATGTCGAAGACCACTGGATTCGAGAGACGTTTCGCGATCGTTTGTGGATTGCGGTTGAGTTACTGGCGGACGGGCGACAGCGCGAACAGCTTGCGAGATTGCGCGAAGAAGGGCGCCGCCTCAAATTGCCACTCGTAGCCAGCGGTGACGTGCACATGCATTGTCGGGCACGACGCATCCTGCAGGATACGGTGACGGCAATACGGTACGGCACCACGATCGACAATGCCGGCTTTGCCTTGTATCCGAACGGTGAACGACACCTGCGTTCGCTCGATGTGCTGCAACGCGTCTACCCGGCTGACCTGCTCGAAGAAACCGTGCGCATTGCCGATGCCATTGATTTCTCACTCGATGAGTTGCGTTACGAATACCCGAACGAAATCATTCCTGAGGGCGAAACCTCTGCGACCTACCTGCGTAAGCTGACCGAGGCAGGAATGCGGCGACGCTGGCCGCAGGGCGTGTCACGCAAAGTGGCGATGCTCATCGAGCACGAACTGGCACTCATTGCGGAGCTCAACTACGAGCCATACTTCCTGACTGTGTACGACATTGTTGCGTTTGCGCGCTCGCAGGACATCCTGTGCCAGGGGCGCGGATCGGCAGCAAACTCGGCCGTCTGTTTTTGCCTTGGGATTACAGAGGTTGATCCGGCGCGCATGGAGATGCTCGTCGAACGGTTTATTTCGAAAGAGCGTAACGAGCCACCGGACATCGATGTCGATTTCGAACACGAACGTCGTGAAGAGGTAATCCAGTACATCTATGCGAAGTACGGCCGCGAACGTGCGGCGCTCGCGGCAACTGTCATTACGTACCGGCCACGCAGTGCGCTACGCGATGTTGGCAAGGTGCTGGGCCTGAGTGACCTGCAGGTCGGTCGCTTGTCGCGATCGATGCAGTGGTGGGACGGTCACAAAGTCGACGACAGTCGTATCCTCGAGGCGGGTCTCGCCCCCGATAGTCCCATCATCAAGCGCTTGCTGTACCTCGTTGGGGAGCTGATCGGTTTTCCAAGGCACCTGTCGCAGCACGTCGGTGGTTTTGTTATTTCCGATGCGCCGTTGCATGAACTCGTACCCGTCGAAAATGCAACCATGCCGGACCGCACGGTTATCCAGTGGGAAAAGAATGATCTCGAGGATCTCGGTCTTCTGAAAGTCGATGTGCTGGGTCTTGGCATGCTGACAGCGATTCGCAGGAGTTTCGATCTAATCCGGGATTTCGACGGTCGTGAGTACACGCTGGCCACGGTACCGGCTGAAGACCCGGTGGTGTACGACATGATCTGCGCTGGGGACACGATGGGCGTCTTTCAGATCGAGTCGCGCGCACAGATGACGATGCTGCCCAGGCTTCGACCACGTTGTTATTACGACCTCGTTATCGAGGTGGCAATTATTCGTCCCGGGCCCATCCAGGGCGACATGGTGCACCCGTATCTCAGGCGTCGGAATGGTGAAGAGGCCGTCGACTACCCGAGTGAGGAAGTGAAGGGTGTGTTGCAACGAACGCTGGGTGTGCCGATCTTCCAGGAACAGGTCATGCAACTGGCGGTGGTGGCCGCCGGATTTACGCCGGGCGAGGCAGATAGCCTGCGCCGTGCCATGGCCGCCTGGAAGCGGCGTGGTGGGCTTGGACCGTTCGAGGAGAAGCTGATCAATGGCATGCGCGAGCGTGGTTATGACGAAGGGTTTGCGCGCCAGATCTTCCAGCAGATCCTGGGGTTCGGCGAGTATGGTTTTCCCGAGTCGCATTCGGCGAGCTTCGCCTTGCTTGTGTACGTCTCGTCGTGGCTCAAGTGTCACGAGCCAGCAGCGTTCACCTGCGCGCTTCTGAACAGCCAGCCAATGGGATTTTACTCGGCGTCGCAGCTCGTCCAGGACGTTCAGCGCCACGGTGTCATCGTTCAGCCGGTCGATATCAATCGTAGCGGCTGGGATTGTTCGCTCGAAGCGGATGGAGCCGGCACAGCCACGTTGCGCCTTGGACTCAGGATGGTCAAAGGGCTGTCCGAGGAAGCTGGCCAGCGTATTGTTGCCGAGCGCGTTAGCGGCGAGTACACGCAGGTACAGGCCCTGCTCGAGCGTGCCGGGCTGGACCGGCGCGAGCTTGGCGTATTGGCGTCGTCAGGCGCGTTACAGCCGCTCTCAGGGGACCGACACCGCGCACGCTGGGCTGTTGCGGGCGCAGAGAAGCCCATGCTGCTGTTTCCGAACATGGCGCGTTACGAGGCGACACCTTTGCTGCAGAAGCCGACCGAAGGACAGAACATTGTGGCGGACTATCGAAGTACAGGCCTGACGCTGGAGCGCCACCCGATTTGCCTGCTACGGCGACATCTCGACCGTTATCGCTATGTGCAGGCGGAACAACTGCCGGTGCTCGGTGATGGTCAGAAGGTCAATGTCGCGGGACTGGTGATTACCAAGCAGCGTCCCGGCACAGCAAGTGGCGTGATTTTCGTGACACTCGAGGACGAGACCGGACAGATCAATCTCGTGCTGTGGAAACAGGTCGCAGAACAGTATCGTGCGGCGCTGCTCAACGCGCGCTTGCTTGGGGTTTCCGGGGAATTACAGATAGAAGGGCAGGTGATACACGTGATCGCAGGGCAATTGTTCGATCACTCCGATTTGCTCGGCGACCTGAGTGTGCACTCAAGGGACTTTCGTTAGGAAAAACTAGACGTCTTCGTCGAGATTGAAATTGAAGGTACTGTCGAGTTCCTTGTCGCGTTGTTCCTCGATTTCTTCAAGGCGCTTACGCACCGCGCGCTTATGCTCCGCCTCGTCCGGATCTTCCTTGTCGAGCTTCTCAGCGAGTGCCTTGAACTCACCCGAAACATCGATAACCGTATCGCCACCGATGTCTGGCATAGCGTCTTCCGACGTAGCGTCGTCGTCCCGAACCTCGTCGTCCCGAACCTCGTCTACCGACTCGTCGAGATCTGTTTCTACTTTGTCGCCGTTGTTACCGATCATTGCATCTTCCTCACAACAGGCAGGTCAGCCAGAAATCACCTGATCAGGTTATTAATTTCAAAGATCGGGAGCAAAATTGCAAGCACAATCGTGAGAACGACTGCGCCCATGATCACAATCAGGAGCGGCTGCAGGATGCCGAGCAGCGCGGCGATGAGGCCATCGACTTCGCGTTCCTGCCCGGCGGCCGACCGCGACAGCATTTCCTCGAGTCTGCCGCCGGCCTCACCACTCGATACGAGGTGGATCATCATCGGCGGAAACAGCTTACTCGCGTCCAGTGATTTGCTGATCGATGCACCCTCGCGCACACGCACGGTCGCCTCGGTCACAGCATCGCGCATGGGCACGTTCTCGATAACTTCGGCGGAGATCTTCAGGGCCTGGAGAATTGGCACGCCACTGCCCGCAAGAATACTGAGCGTGCGCGTAAAACGTGCTGTATTCACGCCACGTGTCAGTCGGCCAACTATCGGCGTGCGCAGCAGGGCGCTGTGATAGCTCCTGCGCGGCCCTTCCTTCTGGAGAATCCACCACGTCAGCCAGGACAATGCGGCGAAGCCGATGATCACCAGTAGCCACCAGTCACGGAGAAAGTCGCTGGTAGTAATCATCGCGACTGTCAGGCCAGGCAGGTCGGCCGACGTATTCTCGAATACTCCGACAATTTTCGGTACCACAGTCGCCAGCATGAAGGCGATGATGCCGACTGAGAACACAACCAGGGCGATCGGGTAGATCATTGCGTTCGTGACCCGTTGCCGCAATTCCTGTCGGGCTTCGGTGTAGTCTGCGAGCCGTTCGAGCACGACGTCCAGGTGTCCCGACTGTTCGCCGGCGGCGACCGTCGCTCGATAGAGTTCAGGAAATGCCTGCGGAAACTCGCTGAGGCCATCGGCGAGCGTGTGGCCTTCCATCACTTTGGCGCGCACCCCGAGCAGGATACTCTTGGTGCGCGGCTGGTCATTCTGTTGCGCGACGGCGAGCAGGGCTTCTTCGAGCGGTAATCCGGATTGTGACAGTGATGCAAGCTGACGCGTGATCAGCGCGAGTTCGCCGGACGACATCCCGCGCCGAAAGGAAAAGCTGCGTTGCCGCCGCGCTTCTTTCTGGGCTACCTCGGTGACACTGACCGGGAGCAGGCTCCGATCGCGCAAAATCTGGCGGACGTGTTTCGGTGTATCCCCTTCAAGCACTCCTTTGGACTGCTTGCCGGACTGGTCCATTGCGACGTATTCGAACGCTCCCATCAGGTTCCGCCAGTACCGTTAGTCTTCTCGGGTGACACGCAACACTTCTTCGAGTGTCGTATGTCCTCGCAGGACCTGGCGTCGTCCGTCCGCACGAATGCTCGGGCTGGTCTTGCGTGCATGCCGATCGAGTTCCTGCTCGCTGACGCCGCCATGAATCATTTCCCGCATTTCGTCATCGACCGTGATCAACTCATAGATGCCCGTACGTCCATGGAAGCCGCCGCCGGGGACGTTGCCCGCGTGGTACAGCGTCGGTGGGTTGGCCGGATCAACGCCCAGGATTTTGCATTCGTATTCGCGTGCCGTGTAAGGGACCTTAGTCTCGTCGTCGAGTACACGCACCAGCCGTTGCGCAAGCACACCGAGCAGGCTGGACGACAGCAGGAAAGGCTCGACGCCCATATCGCGCAGTCGCGTCACGGCGCCCGCCGCTGTATTGGTATGCAGTGTGGACAGAACGAGGTGTCCCGTCAGGCTGGCCTGTACGGCAATTTCGGCCGTTTCGAGATCCCGAATCTCACCCACCATCACGACGTCCGGGTCCTGTCGAAGAATGGCGCGCAAGCCACGTGCGAAGGTCATTTCAACCTTCGTGTTGACCTGGGACTGTCCAATGCCGTCGATAAAGTACTCGATTGGATCTTCGACCGTCATGATATTGCGCGTGTTGTCGTTAATGCGCTCGAGTGCCGCGTAAAGCGTCGTCGTCTTACCCGAGCCCGTAGGACCCGTCACGAGAATGATTCCGTGAGGCTTGTGAATCAGGTCGTCGGTCTTCTTCTCGGTCTCCGGGTCCATGCCCAGCGACATCAGGTCGAGGCGACCTGCCTGTTTGTCAAGCAGGCGAAGTACGACACGCTCACCGTGCCCGGATGGCATCGTCGAAACACGAACATCAACAGCGCGGCCAGCGATGCGCAATGAAATACGGCCATCCTGCGGGAGTCGTTTCTCGGCGATGTCGAGCTTCGACATTACCTTGATGCGTGAGACAACCAGCGGCGCCAGGGCACGACGCGTCTGCAGTATCTCGCGCAACACGCCATCGACGCGAAATCTCACGCCAAGACGGTTCTCATACGGTTCTATGTGAACGTCCGAAGCGTTTTCCTTGATCGCTTCGGTGAGCACCGCGTTGATGAAACGAATGATCGGCGCGTCGTCGTCGCTCTCGAGCAGATCGGAGGGCTCCTGCAGCTCCTGTGCGACTTGCGTCAGGTCGAATTCGTCATCGAGTCCGTCGACCATGGATGATGCTTTGGTGCTGTCCTGCTCGTAGGATTCTTGCAGCAGCGTGTCGAATGCCTCCGCCGAAACGCGCGACATCTTGAGCGGAACTCCTGCAAATCGTCGCGCCTCGGCGAGGCTCAATGGTGACGCGCCAGCACGATAGACGGCTTCGCCACCGGAGTCATCGAGATCCCGGATGAGAACGCCGTGGCGCTTGGCGAACGAGAAGGGCAGCGTATTTCGAACCTGTGGCTCGGCTGCCTCCGCCGTTTCAAGGACAATATCTGTTTCAGCTTCCATCACCATTACTGGCTCGTATCGCCTTCAGGTTCAGCGCTTTGGGTTTGATCTTCCGCGCCTTCTTCGAGCGGCGGCAACATCGGCCGATTCCTGCCAGGCATAAGCTGTATGCTGTTATCTTGACCGCCCTGTTGGATTTGGCGAATCGTGTTGTACTTGGCGTTAGTCTCAAACGTGGTTGTTGCGGCATCGCGCAGAATCGTCGGTTTTATGAAGATCATGAGATTCGTCTTGACCTTCTCGGTCTTCTGCGAGCGGAACAGGGCGCCAAGCACCGGAATACTGCCGAGTACCGGCACTCGTTGATCGCTTTCGCGCAACGCGTCTTCGAGCAGGCCGCCCAGCACGAGAATCTGACCGTCATCGACGATCACAGTCGTCTCGACGATTCGCTGGTTCGTGATCAGGTCAACGGCGGCGGCTGACTGCGCGATACTTGAGATCTCTTGTGAGATATCGAGAAGCATCGAGTCACCCTCATTGATCTGCGGCGTTATCGCGAGTTTCACGCCGATCGACTGGCGTTGCACAGTCTGGAACGGATTCACGGCTCCGCCGGCACTGCCCGTGTTGCTGTAGGAGCCTGTCACGAACGGCACTTCCTGCCCGACGTTCAGCGATGCTTCCTCATTATCCGTGGTCACAACGGACGGGGTGGAAATGATGTTCGTATCTGCGTCCGCCTCCAGCGCGCGCAGGATCGCGGCGAAACTGACGTTGCCATCCGAGATCCGGCCAACGCCAAGCGTGATGCCCTCACCAATCAGTCCGGTCGGGTCCACGGTGGTACCGCCGCTGCCCACTGCGGCACCCAGTTGCACCACGCCATTCATGAAACTCGGGAAGTTCGTGACACCGATAGGTGCGTTTGTACTCGCGCCTTCGATAGCCCAGGTAACACCCAGTTCGTTTTTCTCGTCAGCAATGACCTCGACGATGATTGCCTCAACCAGTACCTGGGCGCGTCGAATGTCGAGTTTGTCCACGATCCGCATGATTGAACGCATCATCTTCGGTGGCGCATCGATGACCAGCGCATTGGTTTGTGTATCGGCCCATACATTGATCTCGTTCATTGACCGGGCGCCGCCGGCCGCGGCCGCACCGCCAGCGGCCGCCTGTACCTGGCCCGTAAAGTGCTGCTGCAGCTTGGTGGACAATTCTTCGGCGTCCGCGTAGCGCAGGTAGCGTACTTGCGTGTCGCCACCCCCGTCGAGCGGCGTGTCGAGATGCGCGATCAGCGTCCGCAAGCGCAGGCGCTCATTCTTGTCACCGCCGATAAGCACGCTGTTGGTGCGTGCGTCCGCGACCAGGCTTGTCACAACCGGGGCGCCGTCAGATCGGGGCGACTGGGTGAGAGCGGTCATGATGCGGACGATCTCGGCTGCTGAGGCGTGCTGCAGGGTCACGACCTCGATGTCTTCATCGCTGGCCATATCGATGCGCCGAATAATGCTGACCATGCGCGCGATGTTGGCAGCTCGATCCGAGATGATCAGCATGTTCGAGCCGGCATGCGCAACGAGGTGCCCGTACTGTGGAATCAAAGGACGCAGGATGGCAACGAGCTGCGTCGCGCCGACGTTGCGAACCTGCACAACCTGGGTTGCGATGTCGTCGGGACCTTCTGCTCCCTCGACGCCGATCGGACTGGCGAACTGCCGCGCAGTCGCGTCGGGAACGATCTTGATCAGGTCGCCACTTTCGACGGCGACATAGCCATGCACCTGAAGGATCGACAAAAAGGCCTCGTACAGTGCGTCAGGGCCCAACGGTGTCGGTGACAGCAACGTAACGCGGCCCGTTACTCGCGGGTCGAGAATGAAGTTCTTGCCAGTGACCAGCGAGACGGCCTCGACGACCTGCCGAATGTCGGCATCTTTCCAGTTGAGCGTTGCGGCGGGTTGCTGCGCCCAGGCTGATGCGGAAATTGCCAGCACGGTCACTGCAAGAAGCGTACGCAAGATGCCTGGCTTGTTGGTTACTGATTTCATTGTCATTTGGTTTGCTCGCCAGACAAATCGAGTTGACTGGTTTTGAGGACAATCGTTTGCGGCTGCCCGTTGCGTTCGATGGTCACAGTTACTTGTTCAGCTGTGCCAAGAGATTGAAAGACCTGCATGGCCTGGGTCGGATCGGTCAGAGATTGGCCATCGATATCCTTGATCAGATCACCGGGCCGCAGACCTAATGCCGCAAACTGCTGCCTGTTGCGACCCGGGTAGACGCGATAGCCGGCCTGTTCGCCGTTCACCAGGTACGGCGTCGGTCGAATAACGTCGGTCAGCTTCGACAGGTTTTCGGTCACGACGTTCTGAATACTTGCCGTGTTCTTCTGGCTGGTCTGGCGGGTCGTGCTCGTGGTCCGGCGGGTCTGCGTGGTACGCCCGGCAGGGAAGTCGCTCGGCAACTTGAGGTTCGTGAGGGCTCCGTTTTCGTTGAGCACCACCCGCTCGGCATACACGGCATGCAGGGTGGCACCTGAGCCGACCGAGTCACCGATTTCGTAGACCTGCTGCTCTGCATTGTTATCGGCAATGACCGCGACCGAAAATTCCGGCACGGCCGACGCAATCGTCCCCTTGAGAACGAGATTGGTGAGCCGTGTGTCTGCGAGGTTGTCGTCCACGATGGGGGCAGCCACGACAAGCTCGTCCACAGCGTCGGCCTCTCCGAACATATGATTGTCAGCAATATCCTGGACGTTTGCGCCGCGCGCGGGACCGGCGGCCGCCGCGGGCAGCTCCATCGGTGGTACAACAATGTCTCCGGTCGAGGGGGCGGGTACGAGCATCCAGATGATGCGTGCGATCTGCCAGCCGATCACGATAGCCAGGAACAGGCTGACCCAGGGTGGCAAAACCCTGTTGATGGTCGTCAGCGCGGCGGTCCCGTCGGCGCTCGAAAAGTCGGTCCATTTGGCTTTTGTGATCATGTCCTGCCGGATCGGCATCCTTACCTGTACTTCATCTATAACGCAGCGACCCGATGATACGGGTTGAGGTACAACAGCGACAAGCCGCAAAACGGCGAAAATACTATATTTGGCAATAATATATCGGGTCGGCTGTGGGTCCATATATAATACTTTGCCAGTACGCCTGCGGCGTACGATGGCCATTGACTTACCGAAATCTGACCGTATATCCGCAAATCGATCATGAGTGACCAACGCAACGAAAACGAGCAGCACGGCAGTTATGACCTCGCCGTCGATGAAGCCCGTCCGAAGATCAAGCAGCCACCGCTGTACCGCGTGGTGTTGATCAACGACGATTTCACCCCTATGGAGTTCGTCGTCGATATCCTGGAGTCGATTTTCGGGATGGAGCGCACTCGCGCCACACAGGTTATGCTCGAAGTTCATACCAAGGGCAAAGGCATCTGCGGCGTCTACAGTTTCGAAATCGCCGAGACCAAGGTTGCGCAGGTTATGAGTATTGCGAAGCAGCAGCAGCACCCGCTGTTGTGCACGATGGAAGAGTCCTGAGGAGACACGATGCTCTCGAGCGAGCTTGAATTCTGTTTGAACGAGGCTTTTCAAAGAGCCCGCGACCGGCGTCATGAATACATGACGGTGGAGCACTTGCTGCTCGCGCTGCTTGATATCCCCAGGGTGCACGAGATATTGAAGGCCTGCGAGACAAACATGGCCGAACTGCGCCGCCAGTTGACCGAATGCGTCGACGAGCAAACCCCGTTGTTGCCGGACGAGGAAGACGCTGAAGTGCAGCCGACGCTTGGCTTCCAGCGCGTCCTGCAGCGTGCGGTTTTCCACGTGCAGTCAAGCGGCAAGAAAGAAGTCACAGGCAGCAACGTACTGGTCGCCATTTTCAGCGAGAAACAGTCGCAAGCCGTGTATTTCCTGGGTTTGCAGGACGTCACACGCCTCGATGTCATCAATTACATTTCTCACGGCATGCCCCAGGTATCTGCCGAAGGCGCTGAGGAAGGCGAGACGCAGGTCGACTCGGAGATGGACGTCGAAGCTTCTCCGCTGGAGCAGTACGCAACCAATCTCAATCAGCGCGCGATCGACGGCAAGATCGACCCCCTGATCGGGCGCGAGCTCGAAATCGAACGCACCGTGCAGATTCTCTGCCGGCGGCGCAAGAATAATCCGCTCTATGTCGGTGAGGCGGGCGTTGGCAAGACGGCACTGGCGGAGGGTCTCGCGCGCATGATTACCGAGGAGCGGGTCCCGGAAGTGCTGCAGGACAGCACGATTTATGCGCTGGACATGGGAACTCTGATCGCGGGCACCAAGTATCGCGGCGACTTTGAGAAACGCCTCAAAGGCGTCATCGCGGAAATCCGGGAAGATCCGGGCGCGATCCTGTTTATCGATGAGATTCACACCGTCATCGGGGCCGGCGCCGCGTCGGGGGGCGTTATGGACGCCAGCAACCTGATCAAGCCGGTTCTGGCGAATGGCGAGATCCGCTGCATCGGCTCGACGACCTACTCGGAGTACCGAGGAGTTTTCGAGAAAGATCATGCACTTGCGAGACGTTTCCAGAAAATAGATGTACCTGAGCCGACCGTTCCCGAAACGGTTGCCATCCTGAACGGCTTGAAGTCGCGTTTCGAAGAGCATCACGGCATTCATTACGACACGGCGGCGCTTGAAGCGGCCGCAGAATTGTCCGCACGGCACATCAACGACAGGCACCTGCCGGATAAAGCCATCGATGTCATGGATGAGGCCGGCGCCAATTTGCGCCTGCAGCCGGTCAGTGAGCGCGGGGAACGCGTCACTGTCGAACTCGTCGAGAATATCGTGGCCAAGATGGCTCGAATCCCGGCCAAGAGTGTCTCGGCGTCGGATCGTGATGCGCTGCGCACACTCGAGCGCGATCTCAAGCTGACGATCTTCGGTCAGGACCAGGCGATCGAGGCGCTGGCAAGCGCGATCAAGATGTCGCGGTCCGGTCTACGCGAGGAAGAAAAGCCAATCGGTGCGTTCCTGTTCGCGGGCCCGACCGGCGTCGGCAAGACCGAGGTCACCCGGCAACTCGCGCTGCTCATGGGCGTCGAGTTGATTCGCTTCGACATGTCGGAATACATGGAAAAGCACACGGTATCCCGGCTTATCGGCGCCCCTCCGGGCTATGTCGGGTTCGACCAGGGCGGTCTGCTGACTGAGGCTGTGACCAAGAATCCACACGCCGTCGTGCTGCTCGACGAGATCGAAAAAGCGGACCCCGAAGTGTTCAACCTGCTGCTGCAGGTCATGGATCACGGCACCCTGACGGATAACAACGGTCGCAAGGCTGATTTCCGCAACGTCATCGTGGTTATGACGACCAATGCCGGCGCGCGGGAAATGAGCCGGGCGTCGATCGGCTTCACGCAACAGGATCACTCGGCCGATGGCATGTCGATCATCAAGAAGTCGTTCTCGCCCGAATTCCGTAATCGCCTCGACGCGATTATTCAGTTTGCAGAACTCGAGATTGATTCGATCATGCGTGTCGTCGACAAGCTCGTCGTCGAGCTGGAGGCGAAGCTGGGCAACAACGCGGTCACGCTCGAACTGGACGACGAGGCCCGGGCGTGGATTTCCGAACGTGGTTACGACCCGAAGATGGGCGCGCGCCCGATGGCGCGTATTATCCAGGAGTACATTAAACGGCCACTCGCCGAGGAACTGTTGTTCGGTAGCCTCGAAGAGGGCGGACACGTCCGAATCACCGTCGGCAAGGACGGGGAGCTGGAGTTAATTGCTGAACCGGTGCTCAGGGAGTTGACACACCAGCCTGAAGGTCAGGAAACGGATCAGGCGACGGACTAGCGGCCGAGATCAACGTCCACGATAGACGATACGTCCCTTCGAAAGGTCGTACGGGGTGAGTTCCACGGTAACTTTGTCGCCCGTGAGAATACGAATGTAGTTCTTGCGCATCTTTCCGGAGATATGCGCCGTCACCACGTGGCCGTTCTCGAGCTCAACCCGGAACGTGGTATTCGGCAGCGTCTCCATCACGACGCCTTCCATCTGAATGGCTTCTTCTTTCGCCAAGGGGTCTAAATTCCTGTACTGCTAAAAGGCTCGCGAATTGTGCAGAAACGGCCCCGGTATTGCAATGCGCGGCGCCCGCAAAGCCTTACTCCGAAAGCAATTCCCGCACCGAAATCGGGCTGTCCGGCCAGCTTTTGTAAGGTCTGACCGGCTCGCAAAGTGTCTCCAGCAAGCCCGAAAACTCGCTGCGAGGAATAATCGACGCGCCCAGCGACAGCAAATGGCGGGATTGCACCTGGCAATCGACTATCCCGATTTCACCGGCGTCGAGCAGGCGATCGAGCACGAGCAGCGCGATCTTCGAGGCATTGGCGTGCTTGCTGAACATGGATTCGCCGAACACGGCCTGGCCAATAATCAGGCCGTAGAGGCCGCCGATTAGCTGCTCCTCCTGCCAGATTTCGATCGAATGGGCCCAGCCGCTGTCGTGCAGCTGTCGGTACGCATTGATCATGTCGTCCGTGATCCACGTGCCCTGCTGGTATCGGCGTGGTCCCGCGCACTCGGTAATAACCTCATTGAATGTCGTGTTGAAGCGAACTTCGGCAGTGGAGCTTCGCAGTTGCCGCTGAAGTCGCCGCGACAGATGAAGGTCGTCTTTGAGGAAGACGCAGCGCGGGTCGGGGGACCACCACAGGAGCGGTTGTCCCTCGTCGTACCACGGGAATATGCCGCGGCGGTACGCGGCGAGCAGCCGCTGTGGAGAAAGATCGCCACCGGCCGCCAGCAGTCCGTCCGGTTCCCGCAACGCTGTCTCCACCGACGGAAAAGCGTTCGGCGGGTCGTCAGCCGTGAGCCAGACAACGCGCTGGTTACTCATTGTTCGTGCTCGCCTGACTTATAAGGCGTGTGTTCATCGACCGCTTCGATATAACGATCGATATGCCGTCCTTCTTCATCCAGGTAGCGCTCGATGGCGTTCGCAAATTCGGGATGTGCCAGCCAGTGCGCGGACCAGGTTGTGACGGGTGAGAAGCCACGGCTTACTTTGTGCTCGCCCTGGGTCCCGGGTTCAAACAACTGCTTCCCTGTCTCGATGCAGTAGTCGATTCCCTGGTAGTAACAGGTCTCGAAATGCAGTGCGTCGAAGTGTCCGTCGCTGCCCCAGTAGCGTCCATAAAGCGTCGTGGCACTTTCGAAAAAGACGGCAGCAGCGACTGGTCGATCGTGAAGCTCCGCCTGTATGACGAGAATATTTTCTGGTAATTCAGTACTCAGACCTTCGAAGAAAGCCTGGTTGAAGTAAGGCAACGACCCTCGTTGCATGAATGTTCGCGCGATCAGCGCATACACGGTTGCCCAGGCGTCACTATCCAGTTCTGCACCGCGAAGGCGCCTGAAGCGAATGCCATGCTCGGCAACGCGGCGACGGTCGCGCTTTGCCTTCTTGCGTTTCGCCGAGGTGAACGTCGCGAGAAAGTCATCGAAGCTGCCGTAGTCCTGGTTGTGCCAGTGAAACTGGCAGTCCTTGCGAACCAGGAGGCCTGCGTCCTCGAACTGCGGAATTTCGTCTTCCGCCGGAAACAGGATGTGTAGGGACGAGCATCCCGAATCGACTGCGAGTTGCGTCGCGGCGCCGACCAGGATCGAGGTCGCTTCGGTATCGTCGTCGTGAGCCCTCAGGATTCGTGAGCTGGGCGCCGGTGTGAACGGAACGGCCGAGACAAGTTTGGGATAGTAGTCGAGCCCCGCCTGTTCGTAGGCGTGAGCCCAGGCCCAGTCGAAAACGAACTCGCCCCAGGAATGGCTCTTCTCGTAGAGCGGCATGGCGGCACGCAGCTCTCCGCCATCCTCAAGCACGAGGTGGCGGGGCGTCCAGCCGGCGTCAGGTCTCACGGCGCCGGAGCGCTCGGCCAGTTCGAGGAACGCGTGATCGAGAAATGGATAGGCCTTGCCTGCGAGCGCGTTCCAGTCCGCGCGCGCGATAGCAGAGATGCTGTCGTGAACGGTGACCTTCAACAGGGCACCGCCAGTCTACGCGGCCGCGTCGTCTGCAGCAGCGTCCTGCGAGTCCAGCGCGTCGATGAACTTCTCGGCATCGAGGGCTGCCATGCAACCGGCGCCCGCTGATGTGATTGCCTGGCGGTATACCTGGTCCGCAACGTCCCCGGCGGCGTAGACGCCCGGAACGCTGGTCGCGGTTGCATCGCCTTCAATGCCGGACTTAACGATGATGTAGCCGTTCTTCATGTCGAGTTGGCCGTCGAACAGTCCTGTGTTCGGCTTGTGGCCAATCGCTATGAAGACTCCGTCGAGATCAACGTCGGTCGTCTGTGACTCATCCTTGGTGCTGCGAACGCGTATCCCCGTCACACCGGAGTCATCGCCGAGGACCTCATCAAGAATGTGGTCCCACTTGATCTCGACTTTCCCTTCGCGCTCTTTCTCGAAGAGATGGTCCTGCAGAATCTTCTCCGCGCGCAGTTCGTCACGGCGGTGCACGACCGTGACCTTCGATGCGATGTTGCTCAGGTACAGCGCTTCTTCGACTGCCGTATTGCCACCGCCTATCACGGCGACTGGCTTGCCGCGGTAAAAGAAACCATCGCAGGTTGCACAAGCAGAAACGCCGCGGCCCTTGAAGGCTTCCTCGGATTCGAGGCCGAGATACATGGCGGTCGCTCCCGTGGCGATGATCAGGGCATCGCAGATGTAGCTGCCGTAGTCGCCATCGAGCTTGAACGGCCGCTGCGTAACGTCGGCCGTATGGATGTGGTCGTTGACGATCTCGGTATTGAACCGTTGCGCATGTCGCAACATGCGGTCCATGAGCTCCGGACCTTGCAGGCCTTCCACGTCACCCGGCCAATTATCGACGTCGGTGGTGGTCATCAGCTGACCGCCTTGCTCCACGCCCGTAATGATGACCGGATTGAGATTTGCCCGCGCCGCATAGACGGCGGCTGCGTAACCCGCTGGTCCTGAGCCCAGAATCAGAACCCGGTAATGTTTCAGGTCACTCATGTATAATTTATCCGTAATATGACGACGCACTGATCTGCCCGCGCAGAGCCCGGAAATGCGGTCGAAATGACGGCAATCAAGGGGCAATGATGCGGGCGTGCTTTATGCGAAGCAGTGCGCCGTTGTGAAGAACTTGGGCAAGTGTAGGGAAAACCGTTTCTTTATGGCAAGAGCCGCTAAAGCCAAGCAGCCGGAATCGCGACTGTCATCGCAGGTTCACCGGGCACTGCGCGAGGGTGCGCTGTACGTATTTGGGGCGTTTGCGCTGATCCTCTGGTATGCGTTGTTCACGTACGACGCTGCCGACCCGAGTTTCAGCCATGCAACGACCGATGCCACGGTGCGCAATGGCGTGGGCCGCGTTGGTGCTTATGTTGCTGATATGTTGTTCAGCGCCTTCGGGCGTCCGGCGTACCTGTTCACGCTGATGGTGTTCTATCTCGGCTGGATGCTGTATCGCGAGCAAAAGACCCAGATCGAGCTGACGAGGCTTGATTTTGGCCTGCGGGTTGGCGGGTTCGTGGCAACGCTGATCACGAGTTGCGCGCTGTCAACGCTGCACTTCTCACCGGCAGGATTCACGAATTCGGCGGGCGGTATCCTGGGTCAGATCGTCGGCGAGAGCCTCGAGGGCGTCATGAAACTGCTCGGCGCCAGCACCTTGCTCTTCTGCCTGTGGGTTGCGTCATTGTCACTGTTTCTTGGCATCTCCTGGATTAACGTGATGGACAAGGTCGGGCACTGGTGCCTGGTCGGCTATGAGAAAGCCATGCTGAAATTCGGCGAGCTGCGCGACAAGGCCGAAGGGCGTCGCAATGCGGCGGCGCGCCAGGATGTCGTCAAGGTCGAGAAGAAACTCAAGGCCGCGAGGCCCAAGCCTCGAATCGAGCCCACGCTGCCATCGCTGGAGCCCAGCGCTCGGGCTGAGAAAGAGCGCCAGGTCCCGTTATTTGAGCCGGCCGAGGCCGGTGAATTGCCACCACTGTCGCTGCTGGACGATCCGCCGGAACAGAAACGGGGCTACTCGGAGGAGTCGCTCGAGGCGATGTCGCGCCTGGTCGAACTCAAACTCAAGGACTTCGGCATCGATGTCGAGGTCAAGTCCGTCTCCCCGGGACCCGTGATCACGCGTTTTGAACTCGACCCGGCGCCCGGTGTGAAGGTCAGCCAGATCGCGAATCTCGCCAAGGACCTTGCGCGTTCCCTGTCGGTCGTCAGCGTTCGTATTGTCGAGGTCATCCCGGGCAAGTCGTTCGTCGGCCTGGAAATACCCAATGAGAATCGCCAGCTCGTGACGCTCGGGGAGATCCTGAAATCCCGCGCCTATGACGATATGGCATCGCCACTGACACTCGCGCTGGGCAAGGACATCGGTGGCAACTCTGTCGTTGCGGATCTCGCGCGCATGCCGCACCTGCTGATCGCTGGCACGACCGGCTCGGGCAAGTCCGTCGGTATCAACGCCATGGTGCTCAGTATCCTGTACAAGACGCAGCCGGAGCAGGTTCGCCTGATCATGATCGATCCGAAGATGCTCGAGCTGTCGGTGTACGAGGGTATTCCGCATCTTCTGGCGCCTGTCGTCACGGACATGAAGGAAGCGTCGAACTCACTACGTTGGTGTGTCGCGGAAATGGACCGGCGCTATGCGCTGATGTCGAAGCTGGGCGTGCGAAATATCGGCGGCTATAACCGCAAGGTCAAGGACGCGATCGACGCGGGCGAGCCACTCAAGGACCCGATTTTCAGGCCGCCCGAGATATTCGACGAAGAGAAACCGATCGAACACCCGACACTGACACCACTTCCGTACATCGTCGTCGTGATCGACGAACTCGCCGACATGATGATGATCGTTGGCAAGAAGGTCGAGGAGTTGATCGCGCGCCTGGCGCAGAAGGCACGTGCCTCTGGCATTCATATGATACTCGCGACCCAGCGGCCGTCCGTCGATGTCATAACCGGGCTCATCAAGGCCAACGTCCCGACCCGTATCGCGTTCCAGGTATCCGCCAGGGTCGATTCGCGGACGATCCTCGATCAGCAGGGCGCCGAGAACCTGCTTGGACACGGCGACATGCTGTATTTGCCGCCCGGAACATCGCTACCCGCAAGGGTTCACGGGGCGTTCGTCGCCGACAACGAGGTGCATTCGGTTGTCCGGCACCTGAAGAAAAGCGGTTCTCCCCGCTATATTGATGAAATTCTTGAAGGTCCATCGGGTCCAACTCCAGGACTGGTCGGTATTGATAAACCTTCGGCCGATAGCGTGGACGCCGAGCAGGATCCGCTCTATGACCAGGCCGTGCAGGTAGTCATGGAGACCCGCAAGGCCTCTATTTCGGGGGTTCAGCGGCGTCTCAAGATTGGTTACAACCGTGCCGCGCGCATGGTTGAGACGATGGAGGCGGCGGGCCTGGTAGGTCCGCTGCAGCCGAACGGGTCGAGGGAAATTCTCGTTCCGACAAGTTCGGCAGAAGACTAGGATCAAGACGAGCTCAAGGAATAGCGTGTGATCAGGAAGACCTCATTATTCGTGGCGTTACTGTTCTTCTGCCTTGCAGGGCAGGGAGCGTGGGCGCAGGCCAGGCTGGACGAAGTGGGCGAGCGGCTCGTCAACGATTTCCTCCAGGATGTCATCACGCTCCAGGGTCGCTTCGAACAATCGCTGATCGATGCAGAAGGTGCGGTGGTCGAGCGCTCCAGCGGCACGCTCAAGATCGAACGTCCCGGCCGCTTTCGCTGGTCTTACGCGGAGCCGTACGAACAATGGCTCGTCGCCGACGGCCTCAATATCTGGAGCTATGACGTTGATCTCGCCCAGGTTACGGTCAAGCCGCAGGTCGAAGCGCTTGCCAATACCCCGGCATTGTTGCTGGGCGGTTCCGTCGACGCACTGGAGCAGTTCCGCTTCGACGGGTCCATGGTCGAGAAGGGCACTACCTGGGTCCGCATGATCCCTGTCGATACGAAAAGCGGCTTCGAGCGAATGGAGCTGGGCTTTTTTGACGGGCAACTGAGCCGCATGGTGTTCTTCGACAATCTCGACCAGACGACCCTGGTCGCCCTTTACGATGTCAAAACCAACGAGCCAATCGACGCCGGGCAGTTTTCGTTCACGGTTCCTGTTGATGTGGATCTCGTCGGTGTTCCGGTAGCAGCCGAGTCAACGTCTCCCTGATGCTGCCCCTCAGAAAGGCCGGCCTGTGGCGGGCGCTGAGCGTGGTCATCCTGATCCTGGTCCTGGTCGCGGCATTGTCGCCCGCTTTCTGGTTCTTCGATAACAGGCACGACGCGTTGTCCTGGTTCGAACACGCGGACAAATGGCTGCACGGCATTACCTTTGTAGCGCTGTTCCTGTGGTTTGCCGGCTTGTTCGAGCAACGGGCCTGGTGGCGTATTGCAGTCGGCTTGTTGTTGTTCGGTTTTGTTGTTGAATTCTTCCAGCTGCAGCTCAGTTACCGGACGGCGGATTGGCTCGACATCGCTGCAAACACAGCCGGTATAATCATCGGTTTGGCAGTCGCGGCGGCAGGGCTGGGTGGTTGGGCCTTGCGCTTCGAAGACTGGTATTCGAGACGAAACCGGATTTGACTGACCTATTCGCCATTGAGACGGACGCGGGGGCCGATCGGCCGCTCGCGGATCGGATGAGGCCTGCCTCGCTGGCCGAGTTCTCCGGTCAGCGCCACTTGCTCGAGGAAGGCAAGCCGCTGCTGCGGGCGATCGAACAGGGTCGTGCGCATTCCATGGTGTTCTGGGGGCCGCCGGGTACTGGCAAGACCACGCTGGCCCGCATGATTGCCGCGACGACCCATTCGCATTTCATTGCGCTGTCGGCCGTCATGGCGGGCGTCAAGGATATCCGCGCTGCCGTTTCTGAGGCAGAGCAGCACCGGCAGATGAGCAATCGGAGTACGGTCCTGTTTCTCGATGAGGTCCATCGATTCAACAAGTCACAGCAGGACGCATTCCTGCCATTCGTCGAGGACGGCACGCTCACGTTTATCGGCGCGACGACCGAGAACCCGTCGT
>CAZKZE010000004.1:65059-72496 GCA_964557165.1 uncultured Woeseiaceae bacterium | reverse complement strand
AAGAACAAATGAAATTAGGATAGTTCGTTTCATCAGACCGAATCAATTAGGATTAACAGCAGTCGTTCAGCATCACACCAGCCAACATCCGCTTTGGGTCAGTACCAGCCATTGAGTGTATCAAACCGCCAGGGGCTGCTTACGGCCAGAAGAGACCAATGAAAATTGATCGTAGGCTACTGCAATCGTTCTCTGATTCGTGTTGTATAGCTGTCAGAAGAAGAACTCTGGCCTTCCTCGATTTTCCGATCCCATACATCCGCGATTACTGGGTCCATCCAAAACCGGTTTTCCATATACCAGGCCCGCCCGAAACGGTTATTCAGAAAAGAATCGAACAAACTCTCAAGAAGTTGAACCATTTCGCTTGAGTTCATTCCGTATCCCAGACCTCCTCTTTCCACCTCGATCAAGCGATCAATCTGCGTTACGTTCGCGGATAGCCACGCGCTTAGCGCATATATTTCTGCGTCTGTGAGGTTCTCCGGTTCGAGTAGAGATTTCGCGCGCAACTCTCCAATATTGGACTCGTATTCGGAGATAGAGATCGCTTCCCACCCAGATTGCATTGCGGAGATCGCTTCCGCTTTCGCTAAGATAGTGTTTTGGCGAATTTCATAAGCGACGAACAACAGCCCGATCATTACACCGATGGACGCAATAACCTGCAAAAGCTCGTTTGTTCTTTCTAGTTGCATCGATCTTTCGCCACTCGCTTTACTCAAATGCCGATTGCGTTAACACTGATGTCCGCTGTGGGTCATCAACAGCCATCATACCGCAGATGTATCGACCGGCTGGTGTGCGAAGTGAAGCAGCCGTTCGTCTTGGCACCTGGTCGATGGCTGGACTCGGCCAGGAGCGGCCGTTCATCTGATTATCTCTTCCAAATAATCCCTGGTTTCTCTTAATTGCGGCAAAGGAGCGCTCAAACTCCAGAGTTTGGCCTCAAGATCTGCAAGATGGCGGGTCAAATCCGCTTTTAGATCAACATATGAACGTAATGCGACGATCGCGTCAGAAATTGCCTGTGAATCCAGCTCCACTTCACATTTCTCTGGCAACGACATAAGCAGAATGTGGTCGGCTAGAAATTCGATCTGATCGCCGCAGGCCTCCCGAACTGCGCTTTGAACAGCATGGGGCATATAGCGTCTGAGGTTGTTGCGAAGTGGCGTGGTCTCTCGTTGTAGTGTCGTGCCAGTTTCCAATCCTAAGTAAAAGTTTGCCAGCCGCGTCCGTAACCCGAAATCCGGAATAGCGTTTGCAATGTTTCCAGAAAGAAGCTCGTCATAGGTTGTCCGATTTACATTGAAGTACCAAATTTGGGTCGTCTGATAAATGTCGATCAAAAACTCCGCGCCCGGCGCGCTTTCCGGTTGTTCAAGCGTACGCAGCGCCGCTTCGCCATGAAGCTTAGTGCGCTGAAGATAGGCGATGCGAGCAAGCCGCGTCCGTTCTTCCGCATGAAAATCCTCAATGAGTCTCGCATAGTGGGTATTCGCCGTTGCTCTGGCGATCCGCGCCTCGTTCCAATTGTTGGCTTGAAGGCCGATAAAAACGCCAAGGAATACGACAAAAATTTCCAACCATACAGCGAACCAGTCTCGCTCTTGGAAAAACGTACTAATGCGTTGACCCAGCACCAGGTTCTCCAGATTTGCCGAATGTGCGGATTGCGGTGTGCATTCGTTAGTTGGAATGAGCCTCTAAATCGAACTTAAATTGAACGGCTGCTTCGGGTCATTAGCGGTCGTCTAGCTGATGATACCCGAACGGCTGCTTTTGGTCCCATAGCAGCCACTCACCAATTGGAGCGGAAGACTAGCGACCAGGAACGAATAACCTAGTCGTGTTTGGCCGCACGTTCGAGGTCCGCATCGATCGTGCGGCCGGCGCGTATGTAGTGCCAGGCAGCCCAGGGCAAGATGACGCTTGTAACCATGAGCAGGCTGTAGCGTATCGACTCTTCAGCGAAGCGCGCTTCCAAAACATCGCTAAGAACACCGGTCAATAATGGGCCGAGTGCCAGGCCTATGACGTTGATGATCAGCAACGCCAGCGCCGATGCCATGGCCCTCATGCGCAAAGATACGAGCCCCTGTGCCTGCGACAAGACCGGCGCGAGGTAGACATTGGCAGTGGCCGCAGGAACAAGAAAAAGCAGCAACGCGATCTGCCAGGTATCAGAAAGGAACATCGCCGCGTACGGAATTGCGGTGAGCAGGACCGTAATTCCGATGAACGACAATGCGCGGCGGTGATTCGACTGCCCCAGGTGATCCGCGATGTACCCGCCGAGGAAAAAGCCCGAGCCACCGACGATGCCGATAATCAGTCCAAGGTAGACACCGACCTCTCCGACGGGCATGCCGTAACTCCGTACGAGGAAACTCGGCAGAAAGCTGATTACGGAGTAACCGACGTAGGACGAGAGACCCGCCGCTACGGTCATGTGAACGAAAGACGGCCTGCGCGACAGGAATCGCAGTGTTTTGAAAAACGACGGTTGCTCGCTGAGCGCTTCTCTCCCTTCGGAATGCCCTCGCTTCGGTTCCGTAACCGTGAAACGAACGATCGCCGCCAGGACAAGGCCCGGTAAGCCGACGACGAGAAGCGCCTCTCGCCAACCGACGTTCTGTGCGACCCATCCTCCTAGCAAGTAAGCCATCATGATGCCGGCCGAAATACCAATCGTGTACACGCCCATCGCGGTCGAGCGCTTCTCGGGTGGATACAGATCGGCAATCATCGAATGTGCGGGCGGGCTGCAGCCAGCCTCGCCGACACCAACGCCGATACGGGCCAGCGCCAACTGCGCAAAGTTTGCGGCCATTCCCGACAGGGCCGTCATGCCGCTCCAGACGGCGACGGCGAGCGCGATCAGGTTGCGGCGATTGTGCCGGTCTGCGTACCTCGCGACGGGAATACCGAGGACAATGTAGAACATGGCGAATGCGGTTCCCGTCAGGAACCCCAGCCACGCGTCCGAAACACCGAACTCTTCGCGAATCGCCGGCAGCAGGATCGCGAGGATCTGCCGATCGATAAAGTTGAACATGTACACGACAGCCAGGACGATCAGCGCGTAGCGCCGGGCGGCTGTCGTCAGGGTCGGGTCAGGTCCGTTCAATGAGCGCGTACTTCTTCGGGTGAGCGACTACCGGCATTCGGGCGGCGTGGGTCAGCCGCACCACGAAAGACGCCATCGCGAACAGCCACTGCCTGCACGCTGCCCATGGTCGAGCGCGATTCCTGGAGCTCGTGGCCGCGTTCGCCCAACAAGCGAATCGTATCCGGGCTGATGCCGGGCTCCAGCTGCAATCTATCCGGGAACCACTGGTGATGAATCCGGGGTGCCGCGGTTGCCTCAGCGATGTTCATGCCGTGATCGATAACATTGACGATCATTTGCAGCACCGTCGAGATGATACGACTACCGCCCGGGCTCCCCGTTGCGAACCACGCCTCGCCGTCGGCAAAAACAATCGTCGGTGTCATTGAGCTTAGCGGGCGCTTGCCTGCGGCGATGGCGTTGGCATCACCGCCGAGCAATCCATAGGCATTCGGCACACCCGGCTTGGCGACAAAGTCATCCATTTCATTGTTGAGTAGAAAGCCCGCACCGGCGACTGCGATCGAGGAGCCGTAGGAGAAATTCAGCGTATAGGTGTTGGCAACGACATTGCCCTCGGCATCGATGATCGAGAAGTGGGTTGTGTCCTCGCTCTCGGCCACGGGAGCGACGCCGGGTGCGACGTCTTCAGACTTGCGCGCCTTTGTCATGTCGATCGTCGCCGCTTGCTCGCGCGCGTACTCCTTACTCATGAGCCATTCGAGCGGCACATCGTAGAAGTCGGGGTCGCCAAGGTGTTCCGACCGATCCGCGAACGCCAGGCGAAGCGTCTCGGCGAGCAGGTGAAAGCTGTCGGCACTGCCGTAACCGAAACTCGTCATCGGGAAGTTCTCGAGAATATTCAGCATCTGCACGATGTGTATTCCACCAGAACTCGGCGGCGGCATCGAAATAACCTCGTAGCCTTGGTACGTTCCACGGACCGGCTCCCGCACGGCTGGCTTGTAGGCAGCTAAGGACTCGGCATCGACCAATCCGCCGCCACGCTCCATCTCCGCAACGATCAGATCGGCTATCGGTCCCTTGTAGAAGGCATCCGGGCCATGCTTCGCGATGAGTTCCAGCGTATCCGCGAGATCGTCCTGTACGAGAATTTCCCCGGGGCTGTATGGCTCTCCTCCCTCCTTGAAGAAGTAGCCGCAAGCCGCATCAAAGCGACAAAGCCGCTCCTGCCGCCTGCTCAGAAGTGTCGCCAGGTCGAAACTCACTGCCACCCCGTTGCGCGCCATGTCGATCGCCGGTTGCAGCAAGCGCTCCCAGGGCAGGCTCCCGTATTCCTGGTGCGCAAGATAGAAACCGGCAACGGTGCCCGGTACGCCGGCCGCCATGTGACTGAACATCGACCGCTGCCGATCGACATCGCCATTAGTATCCAGGTACATGTCGCGCGTTGCCCGTCGCGGCGCCTGCTCGCGATAGTCAATCGCGATCGACTCACCGTTCGCGGCATCGTGAATCAGCATGAAGCCACCACCGCCGAGATTTCCAGCCCTCGGGAGGGCCACGGCTAGCGAAAAGCCGACGGCAACTGCAGCATCGACCGCGTTGCCGCCTTCGGCCAGTACCGCAGCGCCTATTTCCGACGACAGCCGATTCTGTGCGGCCACCATCCCGAAGCGACCGTACTCCGGGTGCGTGAGCGCGTCATAGCGAACGATCGGGGCCGCCGGGGACTCGGCAGACACCGGGTATGAGAATACCGACACGCACAGGAGTGCGAGCAACAGCTGGCGCATTAAGGACCCTCTAGGGCAATACGGCCTTGAATATGAAGAAGAACAGGATAGCGAGAATAGCACCTGCCGGGATCGTCACTACCCATGAGACGAGGATCCTCGCAACGACACGCAGGTCGATCGCCTCGATACCACGTGCCATGCCGACACCGAGCACCGCACCTACGAGCGTGTGCGTCGTAGAAATCGGAATACCGGTACCGGAAGCGATGACGATAGTCGTTGCCGCAGCAAGCTCGGCAGCAAATCCGCGACTTGGGGTCAGCTGTGTGATCTTCTTGCCGACCGTCGCGATGACGTGGCGACCAAACGTTGCGAGGCCGATCACAATACCGCCACCGCCGAGCATCAGGACCCAGATCGGCAATGACGACTTCGCAGCGATGGAGCCAGATGTCGCAACACCAATCACCGCGGCCAGCGGACCAATTGCATTGGCGACGTCATTAGAGCCATGCGCAAAAGCCATGCCGCAAGCCGTGATCACCATCAGCACACCGAACACTCGTTCGACAGTATAGAAGTGCTGGCTCTTTTCCGCCTTGGGGTCCGGCTGAATGCGGCTGATAACCACTGCACCGAGAATTGCGATGCCAAGAGCAATTGCAGTGGCCAGTATGTAGCTGTCCGTCAGACTGATTTCGAGACCTACGTGCTTCAGGCCCTTGAGAATCGTCACGAGCGTAATCGTGAACGCGGCCAGGAACATGTAGACCGGCACATAACGTTTGGCCCTGGCCAACGGATCGTCCTGGCTGAGGATGAGCTTTTGCACGCTGCGATAGATCAGGTAAGCAATGAACCCCGCGGTCAGAGGTGACACAACCCAGCTCATGACGATTGTCCCGACCTTGCCCCACTGCACCGCGTCAACGCCGATACCAACGGCCGCAAAACCGACGATGGCGCCGACGATGGAATGCGTGGTGGAAACCGGCCAGCCGTTTCTCGATGCGATAAGTAACCATGTCGCCGCCGCCAGCAATGCCGCCAGCATGCCGTAGACCAGCAATTCCGGCGAACCAGCTAGCAGGTCCGTGTCGACGATGCCTTTGCGAATGGTTGAGGTCACAGCGCCACCGGCCAATACGGCGCCGGCAAACTCGAAGATTGCCGCGACGAGGATTGCCTGTTTGATCGTCAGCGCTTTCGAGCCAACCGACGTGGCCATCGCATTGGCCACGTCGTTCGCACCGATTCCCCAGGCCATGAACAAACCGAAGGCCGCGGCCAAACCGATGTAGATATATTGTGCTTCCATTACGGGTCCTCCGGGTATGCAAGCATTCCCGAATTGTTGTTTTGTTGTCTTAGGAGAGCAGTAGCTCGAGCCGCCGGCCGACGCGTTCGGCCATGTCCGCGATCTCGCCTGTCAGCTCAATGACTTCATACAGGAACATCGCGTCAATCGGGTCCAGGGTCTTCTCGATCTCGAACAACGCCGAGCGCAGAACCGTTTGCTGCTCATCGGTATGTGTCTCGATACGATCGAGTTCTTCGATCAAGTCAGCAACAAGCGCAACTTCGGCGCCTTTGAAACCAGCTGTGAAAAGCTCGTCCAGTTCCCTGACGCTCTTGCGTGCCTGCTTCGCCGCGTCGATGTTGCGATCGACGAATTCCATGAACTGGGGTGCGATCTGCTTGGGAATCTTCATCTTGCGCCCGAAAATGACGCCCGACGCATCCTTGGTGCGGTTGGCGATCTTGTCCTGCACCAGCAATAGCTCCAGCAGATCCTCGCGTGGGACCGGCATGAACAGGCTCTTGGGCATGTGGATGCGAATGTCTTTCTTGAGATTGTCGGCTTCATGCTCGAGCGCTTCGATCTGCGCACGAACCTCCGCCATTCGCTTGAGATCGCGACGGATAACGGCGTTGACGAATGGCCGGAGTTTCTTCGCGCAGCGATACACGATATCCATGTGCTTCTCGAGCGGCCGCACCGGCGATGTGCCGAAAATATTTGCCAGCATGTTTGCCATTAGAACTTCCCTCCCCAGGGTCGCGTTCGGATGCGCGACGCGCAATCCTACCATGTGAATCCGCTCAATTCGCGCCATCCGGCATGCTAAACTTCGCGCCTTTCTCGCAACCGGACAATCCGTAGAACTACGACATGGCAAACTGGTTAATGAAGTCGGAACCCGATGTGTACAGCATTGACGACCTGGAACGTGACGGCCGCGAAATGTGGGACAGTATTCGCAACTACCAGGCCCGCAACATGATGCGCGACGACATGCGCATTGGCGACGAGATCTTTTTCTACCACTCCAATTGCAAGGAACCAGGGATCGTCGGCATCATGAAGGTGGCCAGCGAGCCGTATCCCGATCCCGTGCAGTTCGACAAGAAATCCAGGTACTTCGACCCCAAGAGTACGAAGGACAACCCTCGGTGGATACTCGTAGACGTCGAATTCGTCCGCAAACTGGATCGCAATATCACGCTGACCGAGATCAAGGCCCAGAAGAGCCTCGAAGACATGATCCTGACTCGCCGGGGCAATCGCCTGTCGATCATGCCCATCGAGAAGAAGCACTGGAACAAGATCCTGAGCCTCGA
>CAZKZE010000004.1:35579-64959 GCA_964557165.1 uncultured Woeseiaceae bacterium | reverse complement strand
CTGAGGCGTTCCTGTATCGGCTTCGCGCCGCCCAGCGCCAACATGATGACGAGATCGCCCGGCTGCGCCCATGACAGGGCCTCTTCGAACGTTTCGAGTTCTTTGTCGTTATGGCCGATCTGCTCATCAGTAGCGCCCTGCTTTTTCAGCTCATCACTAATGATGGCAAACACCTCGCTCGGCTCACGGCCACGGTAGTATTTCGGCAGTTCCGAGACAATCACGCGATCCAGGCCGATCTCCCAGGCATCGCGCGCCAGATCCCGAATCAGTTCGTCAGTTCGATCCCCCGCCTGTCCGAAGCAAAGCGCCCTGCGTTCGGCGGGAATTGCGCGGGCCATATCGAACAGGGCGCTCATAGCGGCCGGGTTATGTGCGAAATCCACAAGGACTTTGAAGCCGTTCACGTCATAGATATTGCAGCGCCCAGGGTTCTCATCCTGCTTCATGGTTTTCAGACCCTCGGCAATCTTCTCGAGGGATACACCGAGACACCAGGTCAGCGCGGCGGCAGCCAGCGCATTGGCCACATTGTGTCGCGCCGCACCACCTAGTGCCAGTGGGATCTCGCCCGCATGGCAAATCAGCTCTTGCTCGCCGCCTTCGACCTTCAACAGCTCGTCGCCGTCGAGCGCAAATGCCGTACCGCCGGATGCAACGTGAGCCGTCACCGTTTCATTGGCGGGATCCAGACTGAACCAGACAAGCTCGCCGTCATAGCCTTTCGACTTATTCACCAGTCGATGGTCCTGGGCGTTGAGTATCAACCGT
This sequence comes from uncultured Woeseiaceae bacterium, assembly GCA_964557165.1. Lineage (GTDB taxonomy): Bacteria > Pseudomonadota > Gammaproteobacteria > Steroidobacterales > Woeseiaceae > UBA1847. The sequence goes on along the minus strand of CAZKZE010000004.1, from coordinate 64,188 downwards.
CCCGTTTTGCGCACCGCATGGCTGACTACCCACTTGATAGCGAGCAACTCGTCGAGATTGCGGGAGCCAAAGTCACCGAGATGATCCTCACTGATATTCGTAATCAGGGCGGCATCCGCACGCTCCACGCCCAGGCCCCGCCGTAGCAGCCCTCCGCGCGCTGTCTCGAGTATCGCGACATCGACCTGCTGCTCGCGCAATACCGCACGCGCACCACCCGGGCCCGACCAGTCGTCCCGATCGATAATCCGTTCATTGACCGCGATCCAGTCCGTGGAGCTCACACCTACGTTGTGATCTGCGACTCTCAGGATGTGCTTGGCGAACCGTACCGTCGTCGTTTTGCCGTTTGTTCCCGTCACGATGCCGATTGGCACATCGCTGAACTCTTCCCACTCGAGCGCGTCGGGTATTTCGCGTACCGGCCAGGTCTTCGAATCACCCCCCAAGCCAACGGATACTTCATCGTCGTCCCAGAGCAGGGTCTTGTTATGCGCGGCGGCCTCATCGATAAGCCACATGAGCTCAACATTGGCTTCGTCTGCCGCTGATTTTCTCAGCGTGGCGACGGCCTCATCGAAATCCGGCTTTTCCTCGGATACGCCAAGCTCGAATGCACTGGCTGCCCACGCCCATTCGTTGATCTCGGACGCGGCGTACAGCTGATCGATGGGCGCGGAAAACGCCAGGCTGATGCCACCCTGAAGGCTCACAAAAGCAAACTCGGCCGAGGGCCAGTCGAGCGCTTCCAGCATGCGACCGACATTGTCAGCCCAGACGGGAACCAGCTTTTCACCTTCTTCGGCCGTGCACGCGACATCGAGAATCGATCCCACGCCATCGAAGATAACGTTCGGCCCTGTCAGCCGGCGTGCATCGATGAACTCCATCATCGCGCGTCAGTCGCCCTCTTCACGTGCGATACGCACGCCGCGTTCGTCGCTGATGATCTCGAGGTCGTCCGCAAAATTGAAGTCCCCGAAATCTGGCAGGTCGACCGTCGTGGCTGATTTATTGCCGCTGTTATCCGTGCGCGATCCCGAATTGAAGTAAATAATCTGCTTCCAGGTGCGCTTGATGTGATCACCCAACACGAGAATTAGGTCGCCGGTCTCGGCCATTTCGAGCGCACGCGTGTTCGCTTCCTGTTCATCCGGGATCACTTCGATCTGGTCGGTCGAAATACCTTCTTCGAGCAGTTTGTTCTTCAACATCGTCGGGACTTCGTTCTGGTCCCGGCCTCGACGATTGTCGTCGGCGCGGCAGATGAAGTGGTCGAAGTGCCCTGACGCGATCTGCGCGATCTCACGAATATCCTCGTCGCGCCGGTCTCCCGGGGCGGACAATACGATGATGCGTTTGCCATCGACGTCGAAACGGTCGACGAGGTCGCACATCGCCTGCACGGCAGCCGGGTTGTGCGCGTAGTCGAGAATGACGCGGAACGGATGCTCATCGTAGATATTCATGCGTCCCGGTGCCTGGAAGAACGTCGAGTCGAAGGTCCGCAGTCCCTGGCGAATATCTTCGAGACTGATATCCATGTTGTAGGTCAGCGCCGCGGCAAACATCGCGTTTTGCACGTTGTGCAACGCGCGGCCTTCGATCGTCGCTGGAATAAGGTGCGTCCAGACCAGCGGTGTGTGCGACTCATTATCGTAGATCGTGATCAGGTGGCCGTTCATGCCCTGCTCCAGCACGAAGGCCTGGCCGCCCGCCTGGATATGACGCTTCACCAGTGGGTGCGACGGGTTCATCGTCACGTAACAGACTGTCTCGGCATCCGTGTAGTCGGCCATCTGCAGGCAAAGCGGATCGTCAGCGTTCAGAACCGCAGCATCCTTGGCGATCTCGATCGGGACGCGCTTGACCTCGGCCAGCTGTTCGAGCGTGTCGATGCCGCGCAGGCCCAGGTGGTCGGCCGTGACATTGAGGCAACCCGCAACGTTGCACTCCTGGAAGCCCAGACCGCTGCGCAGCATTCCCCCGCGCGCCGTCTCCATGACCGCCGCATCGACAGACGGATCACGCAGGATCATGTGCGCCGAAACCGGTCCGGTCATGTCGCCGGGTACCGAGAGCTTGCCGTCGATGTAGACACCGTCCGTCGATGTCAGGCCGACAGTGCGTCCAGACATCTTGAGAATGTGCGCCAACATGCGTGACGTTGTCGTCTTGCCGTTGGTTCCGGTGACGGCCGCAATCGGAATGCGGCTCGGCGAGTCCGGTGGGAACAGCATGTCGATCACGGGTCCTGCGACATCGCGCGGAGTGCCTTCACTAGGTGCGACATGCATACGGAATCCGGGGCCGGCATTGACTTCGCAGATGCCGCCGCCAGCTTCGCGATAGGACTCCGTAATGTCCTTGGTCAGGAAATCGACGCCGCCGATATCGAGGTCAATGGCTTTGATCGCCCGAACAGCCATTTCACGATTGTCCGGGTGAATGACATCGGTAACGTCAATCGACGTGCCGCCCGTCGACAGATTAGCTGTTGAGCGCAGATACACGATTTCGCCATTCTTGGGCACGGTACTGCGGTCGTAACCGACTTTCTCGAGCAGGCGCTCGGCCTGGTGATCAAACTCCAGCCGCGTCAGGACCTTCTCATGGCCGACACCGCGTCGCGGGTCTTCATTGACGATCGCCACGAGTTCTTCAATCGTGTGTTTGCCATCGCCGACGACATGCCCGGGCACACGCTTCGCGGCGGCAACAAGTTCTCCGTTGACGACGAGAATCCGGTGATCGAAGCCTTCAATGTAACTCTCGACGATGATCGTGCTGCCGTGCTCTCTCGCTTTCTCGAAGCCAACCTCGACTTCGTCGGGCGTCCGGAGATTGATGGCAACGCCGCGGCCGTGATTGCCGGCAAGCGGCTTGAGCACGACCGGGTAGCCAATGCGTTCGGCTGCGCGAACCGCATCACCGGCGGACCGCACGAGCATCTGCTTGGGTACCGGCAGGCCGAGATCGCGAAGGATCTCATTGGTCTCTTCCTTGTCCGAAGCCAAATCGACCGCGATATTGCTGGTCCGTCCTGTCGTCGTCGCCTGGATGCGTTGCTGGTACCGGCCGTGGCCGAACTGCACCAGGCTGTAGCGATTCAGCCGCAACCACGGAATATCTCTTTCCTCCGCGGCTTTCACGAGCGATGCCGTGCTCGGCCCGAACTCGCGACGCTGTGCGTATCGAATAAACCGGTCACGCTCGTCTTCGAAGTGCCAATTGTCGCCGGGTGCGCCTTCGAACTTGAGGTCCTCGGGAAGCAGGCTGCCGATCAGGTCCAGCGACAGCTTGCTCGCCTGGCGTCCGACCGCGGCGTCCTTGTACTGGAACACCATGTTGTAGAAACCGGGTTGGTCGTCAATCGAGCGGGTCCGTCCGTAGGTGACGTCCGAGCCGGCAACGACCTGCAATTCGATCGCGACGTGCTCCATGACATGACCGAGCCAGGTTCCCTCGTCCTCGCGCAGGCGCCGCACGAAACCACCGGGTTCCTGGTAAGAGCAGCCGTGCTCGTGCAGGCCCGGGAGCATCTCCAGCAACGGACCTATGAAGTCCTCACCCAGCCTGACTGTGGGCCAATGCTCCAGCTCACCCAGATCCAGCACGTGACGAATGACCGGGAAACGCGCGAATACGTTCGGCCCCACATAGACATTGGTACTGTCGATTCTCATAACGTTGGCCTGCCTGTTCTTATCGTTATTTGGCGAACGCGTCGCGGGAGTCGATTTCAAAACGACCGCCCGAGACCAGGATATGCAATTTTACACCGATCAGGCTGACTGGCTCACCACGTCGGGCCTTGTCCATGGAAGAATACTTCAAATCGCTGGGATCGATGATGGTAATGCCACCGCTGCCGACAACCTCGAGCTCGTCGCCGGGCCGGATAAACGCAGCCGTGTCTTCGTCAAGACCAATGCCGACGGCAAATGGATTGTACGCGAGCGCCGTGAGCAGCCTCCCCAGGCGGTCGCGCTCACGGAAGTGCTGATCGATGATGAACGAGTTCGTCAGGCCGAGTCCAGGCGCCATGTTGACCATATCCGGGCTCGGGGTACTGCCTTCCTTGCCGCCGGCAATCATGTGCTCGGGCATGAATGCGGCCCCTGCCGAAGTCCCCGCGACGTGCATGCCCTCGGCATTGCGGCGACGAATCGCCTGAGCTATGGCCGTCCCACCGATGGTCGTTGACAGCCGCAGCTGGTTGCCACCCGTCATAAACACGCCGTCGCACTTGTCGATGTAGCCCAGGTCTTCGTCTGACTGGCAGTCCTCGCGCGTAACAAAGTGCAGAACCCTGGCGTGCTTGACGCCGAGCTGACGGAACAGCTTCTCGTAGTTGCGCCCCGTGTCCTCGAGTTCCGAGGCCGTTGGAATGATGCCTATACGGGCGTCCTTGCCGCCACAGACATCGACGAACCGGTCGAGAATTTCGGGGTTATTGAGTTTTTCTTCTGCGCCGCCTATCGGGATGATGTAACCACGGTTGGCGCCGTCGATGTTATTTGCGGGACTCATGCATAGCTCGGGGGGCGAAAAAGGCGGCTATTCTACACAAGAAAAGGGCAATTCTTGCTCCTAATGCTGCAAAATAGCACCTGTGAAAGAAACCAACTTACCGCTGGGCCGGGAATCCGACTATCCGCAGAAGTACGCACCGGAGGTCCTTTGCTCGATTTCTCGCCGCGAGACCCGCGAGCCGCTCGGTCTGGCTGACGAACTGCCGTTCACGGGCGTCGATATCTGGAATGCCTGGGAGTTGACCTGGCTGGGTCCGGGCGACCTGCCGAAAGTTGCGACGGCCGAAATCCACGTGCCGGCGGACTCTCCGCATATCGTGGAATCGAAGTCGCTCAAGCTTTACCTGAATTCGTTTGCGATGAGTTCATTTGCGTCGGAGACGGCCGTGGCAGAAACGATCGCCCGCGATCTCTCGCCCTGTGTTGGCGCCCCTGCCAAAGTCAGCGTCTTGCCGGTCTCGGGCACCGAAGCCCGGCAGACTGCCAGGCTTGCGGGCGACTGTCTCGATGACCTCGAGGTCTCTTGCGCGGATTGGGAAGTCAACGCCGACCTGCTGCGGGCCGACGCGTCAACACCCGTCACCGAGGACCTGCATTCGCATCTCTTACGGAGCTTGTGCCCGGTTACGGCGCAGCCCGACATTGGCAGCCTGCAAATCAGCTATAGCGGCCCGCAGATCGATCGCGCGGGGCTGCTGCGCTACATCGTCTCGTTCCGCGAGCACAATGATTTCCACGAGGCCTGTATCGAACGCATGTTCGTCGATCTGCTCGAGCGATGCGCCTGCGAGAAACTGACGGTACACGCGCGCTACCAACGGCGCGGTGGCATCGACATCAATCCGTTACGTACTAACACCCGGGAACCGGCGCTGAACCTGCGCCTCTGGCGTCAGTAGTCAGTCGGAACCGATATCTTCTTCGGAGAGCTCGTGACCCCAGCTCTGTTTGGCGGACAAGTAGCGCTTGTTGCTGTCCGTCACGCCTGTCACATGCTTGACGCGCGTAATACCGCTGACACCGAAGTCGCCGAGGTCATTCACCTTCTTTGGATTGTTGGTTAGCAGGCGAAACGGTTTGCCACCGACAAAATACTTGAGCAACGACGCGGCATCGCTGAAGTCGCGCGAATCATCGGGAAGCCCGAGCGTGCGATTTGCCTGGTAGGTATCTTCGCCCGCGTCCTGCAGCAGATAGGTTGCAGCCTTGGCCCACAAGCCAATCCCCCGGCCTTCATGGCCAGCCATGTACACGAGCATGCCGCCGTTCCCGTCCGAGCGAATGCGTTCCAGCGCCGCTTGCATCTGCGGCCCGCACTCGCAGCGCTGCGAGCCGAACACGTCGCCTGTCAGACAGCTCGAGTGAACCCGGACCAGCGGGTTCTCCCACTTCTTCGGGTCTCCCACGACCATGACGCTGTTGACGGCCATGTAGGACGCCAGCGTCGAGAACGACCGTTGGCCGTTCTGTGCGCGCAGATCGTCGGCCAGCTCCTCGATCTTGCCGAGCTCGGTATTGCGCACGCACGCGTACCACAGCACGTCGATCTCCCGCTCGCACAGCCGCAACGGCATGGGTATCGGCCCCAGGATGCTGATCGAGTGGCCCCCCGCTACCGCGCTGCCGGGCTGGATTAGCGCTCCATCGCGATCGATCTGGAACAGCGTGCCTTGCTCGGTCAGCCGTTCGCGGACCGTTGGATCAATGTAGGTGAACATGCCGCGGATTATGCAGGATTCGGCGAATTTTGCGACGCCTGTCACTTGCTGACCAGTCAGTCATTAAGTATAGTTAATGACCATAGAGTCAGTAATGACACTGCGATGACAGACCAGCCGAAATACCAGCGCCGCAAGGAGGATCGTCCCCAGGAGATCGCCGATGCGGCATTCGCCACCTTCGCCGAGAAAGGCTATGCCGCGACGCGCATCGACGACGTCGCGAAACGCGCTGGCATCAGCAAAGGGCTGACCTACCTCTACTACAAAACCAAGGAAGATCTGTTCAAGGCGGTGGTCAAGAACGTGGTCGTGCGACGTGTCGACGTCCTGATCGGGGACGTCGAGTCCACCGAGCTGTCTTCGGAGGACTTCATTCGCGGCCCGCTGCTCGACTTCATGAAGAAGGTCCCCGGTTCGCCAATCGCGATCGTCATTCGGCTGCTGATCTCGGAAGGCCCGCGGCACCCCGATCTCGTGGACTATTACTACGAAAACGTGGTCGCCCGAGGGCTTGGCGCAATCAAGGCCTTTATCGAACGTGGCGTAGAGCGCGGCGAATTTCGACGTGAGGCCCTTGGGCTCCAGCCACACCTGGTGCTGGCGCCCATGATGCTGTCGATCATCTGGCGACTGATCTTCAACGAGAGACAACTGGATACGGACCAGCTCATGGAATCCCAGGTCGACATGTTGCTCACGCAACTCAAGGCGTGAGTGGAGCAATGGCAATGAGAACAGGCATTACGATGCTCGCCGCGATACTTGCGCTTGCGGCTTGCAGCAACGACGAAGATCCGAACCGGGTGGTTGGTGAACTCGCTTCCGATCGCTATGAACTCACCGCGGAAGTTGGCGAGCCCATTACAGTGCTTCACGTTACCGAGGGTGAAGCAGTAACGGCCGGCCAGGTACTGCTGAGCCAGGACGACATGCGCGTGCTGGCCGCTCTCGCGGAGAGTACCGCCGCGCTCGCACAACAACAGGCGCGCCTCGACGAACTCGTCCGTGGCCCGCGTTCGGAACAGATAGCCGCCGCTCGCGCCAACGTCGAAGGCGCGACCCAGGATCTGGAATTTCGCCAGACCGAGATGAAGCGAATCGAAGAAATTCATGCCCGTGGCCTCGCCTCCCCGGACTTGCTGGACAAAGCTTCCGCGGCGCTCGATGCGGCGCAGGCGAATCTCAAGCTGCGCCTCGCACAACTCGAAGAAATGCTGGCCGGCACCACTATCGAGGAACTCGCGCAGGCAGAACAAGCAGTCAAGCAGCTTGCCGCCAGGCGCGATGCCGTCCAGGTCGACCTCGATCGTCATACAACGCGAGCACCGGTTGCCGGGATCGCCGACACCCGTTTGTTTGAGGTCGGTGAGCGCCCTGCCCCAGGGCAGCCCATGATGATCTTGCTTGGCGGCAACCAGCCCTACGCGCGCGTGTTCGTGCCCGAGACCATTCGGGTGCACGTGACGGCCGGGACCGCCGCCATGATTTACGTCGATGGCCTCGACCAGGCGCTTGAAGGCCGCGTCCGGTGGGTTTCCAGTGAGGCGGCGTTTACGCCCTACTATGCGCTGACCGAGCGCGATCGCGCTCGCCTGAGCTATGTCGCGAAAGTCGACATCACGACCCCGCGTGACCGCCTGCCGGACGGTGTGCCGGTAGAAGTCGAATTCCTGATCGACTGACGATCGCGATGAGCAACGACTACGCAATCGAATCTCGCGGCCTGTCCAAGCACTTCGGTGATCTGAAAGCCGTCAGTTCGCTCGACCTCAAGGTGCCGCGCGGCCAGATCTACGGCTTCCTCGGCCCGAATGGCTCTGGCAAGTCGACGACGATTCGCATGCTCTGCGGGCTGCTGACGCCCACCGAAGGATCCGCGACGGTCCTCGGCACCGAAATCCCGGGCAAGGCACGCGACCTGCGGCCCAGGATCGGCTACATGACGCAGAAGTTCTCGTTATTCGGCGACATGACCGTGCTGGAGAACCTGCAATTCATTTCGGAGATCTATTCCTATCCGAAGGCGGACAGGAAGAGCCGTATCGAAGACTTGCTGGTGCGCTACGACCTTACCGAGCAACGCAGGCAGATGGCCGGCACGATGAGTGGCGGCCAGAAACAACGCCTGGCACTCGCCTGCGCCGTGCTTCACAAGCCGAGCCTGCTGCTGCTGGACGAGCCGACCAGCGCGGTCGACCCGCAGAGCCGCCGCGACTTCTGGGCCAACCTGTTTCGCCTGGCAGAAGGCGGCACCACGATTATGGTGTCGACCCACTACATGGACGAGGCGGAACGCTGTCATCGACTCGCGATCCTCGATCGTGGCGTCAAAGTCGCCGATGGCACGCCGCAACACCTGCAGGCCACGACCGGAATGCACGTGGTCGAGGTCATCGCGGAAGATCCCTACGCGGCGCAGGCCGCAATTTACGATCTACCCGAGGTTGCCAGCGTCACTCAGCTGGGTATTCGCTTGCGCGTGCTCATACCGGAGCGCCACGATCAGCCATTGCAGATAGTCGAAACAGCATTGCAGCGGGCGGGAGTTGCGGCGCAGTCGATCATCTCATCGGCGACGCTTGAAGATGTATTCGTCGCCGTCACGATGAGTCCCGAGGAGCGCGCCGCATGAACTCACTGTCCCGACTCGGCGCCATTATCAAGAAAGAAGTACGACAGCTCCGGCGCGACCGCCTCACCTTCGGGATGGTCTTCGGTCTGCCAATCATTCAGATCCTGTTATTCGGTTATGCAATTAACACGGATGTACGCAATCTGCGCGCCGCGGTCGCCGACCAGGCCAACACGAGCCTGTCGCGTGAGTTTGTCGCCGATATCGCCGCGACGCAGGTCGTCAAGTTCGTGGATGAAGCTGAGACAGCCGAGGAACTGGAGGCCATGTTGCGCCGTGGCGACGTATCCATCGGCGTCTTCATACCGCCGGACTTCGACCGCCGCATCGTCGACCAGACGCGCTCCGCCGTCCACATCCTTGTGGATGGCAGCGATCCGACCGTCCTTGGCGTCGCGACTCAGCTGCGCAATGTTCCGGTGCAATTCGGGTTTACGCCGCAGCGTCGCGAAGTCGAACTCATCGAGACAAGGCCTTACTACAATCCGGAACGGCGCACGCCTGTCAATATTGTGCCGGGCCTGATGGGCGTCATCCTGATGATGACGATGATGCTGTTCACTGCCGTGGCCATCGTGCGCGAGAAAGAGCGTGGCAACCTCGAGCTCCTGATCAATACGCCCGTCAGCTCCGCCGAACTCATGGTTGGCAAAGTGACCCCGTATATTTTGATTGGATTGCTGCAACTGGCCCTGATTCTCGGCGTCGGACGTCTGCTGTTCGACGTCCCGGTGCGCGGCAGCGTACTGGACCTCTACATTGCCGGAACGGCCTTCATCGCGGCAAAACTTTCACTGGGCCTGCTGATCTCTACCCTCGTGCACACGCAGTTCCAGGCGATGCAGATGACTGTATTCATCCTGATGCCGTCGATTTTGCTATCCGGGTTCATGTTTCCGTTCGATGGCATGCCGAGGGCCGCACAGTTCATCGGTGAGGTATTGCCGACGACACATTTCATTCGCCTGACGCGCGGCATCATGTTACGAGATGCACCGCTGCTCGAACTGACGCCCGATTTCCTCTACCTGGTCGGATTCACGCTGGTCGCGATGACGGTTGCGGCATTGCGCTTCACCAAGCGGCTGGACTGATTTTCTAGCCGAAAGACTCGCAAAATTGCGCTCAATCTGGTCCAATCACGCCCCATGGCAGCTCAAAAAGATCAGGCCCCCACGGTTTTCATCGTGGACGACGACGCGGCTATTCGCTTCGCGATGCAGGCACTCATGGATTCGGTGAATCTGAACCACGAAATCTTCGCCTCGGCGGACGATTTCCTCGAGAAGATCGGGGAACAGCGTCCCGGATGCCTCGTGCTCGATATCCGCATGCCCGGCCTCGGTGGACTCGAGTTACAGGAAGAGTTGATCAAACGCGGCAACACGCTGCCGATCATCTTCATCACGGGCCACGGCGACGTGCCGATGGCCGTGGAGGCCATGCAAAAAGGTGCCGTCGATTTCATCCAGAAGCCGTTCCGCGACCAGGAATTGCTGGATCGAATTCGCGAGGCGCTCGCAACCGACGAAGAACGTCGCGAAGAGCAGCAACACCATGCGGAAGTCGCCGGGCGACTCGAGCGGCTGACCAATCGCGAACGCGAAGTCTTCGACCTCGTTGTGACCGGCAAACCAAACAAGGTTATTGCCTACGAGCTGGGCGTTAGCCAGCGCACCGTGGAAATCCACCGCGCTCGCGTTATGGAAAAGATGCAGGCAAGATCATTAGCTGATCTCGTCAAGATGCATATGACTGCCTAGAGGCGTCGCTGCCGGCGCTCGTCAAACTCCGCGCACTCAATACACTCATCGGCGTACGGGTAGACTTCCAGTCGGCCCGGCTCGATTTCCAGGCCACATTCGACACATAGACCGTAGTCGCCTTTGTCGAGGCGCTGCAACGCAGCCGAAATCTTGGCCAACTCCTCGCGCGCTTCGTTGCCCAGCGCATCGACGACTTCATTATCCTCAAATTGTTTAGCGCGTTCCTTGGAATCGGCATCGCAGCCACGACGCAGGTTAGCGTGAATACGATCCAGCCTGATCGTCAGCTCCTCTTTTTTCGCTTCCAGGGCTTCTCTGAGTCCCTCATATTTTGCGGCCGACATGCTCGCCTCCCGAGCGATTTCTGTTCCCGTATTTCACCGCAACCGCGCCATTCCCGTAATTAGTAGAAGCACTTACCGCGTAATAAGTACATTCCGCGGGATATTAAGCAACACGCCTTATGGAATGCTATTTGCCGGGGCGTATGCTCAGAACTGTACCTGGACGACCAAACCTCAATGTCAGGTGTGACAATGAATGAACTCAAGAAGATCCTGGCGGTTGTCGATCCCACCGTAAAGGATCAACCTGCAGCCCATCGAGCTGCCTGGCTCGCCAAGAAAAGCGATGCCGAGCTCGAATTGCTCGTGTGCTATTACAATGAATATCTCAGCGGTGATCGCCTGTTTGACTCGCCGTCGCTGGAGAAAGCCCGCGACGAAGTCATTCTGAATCAAGAGCAGTTTCTCGAGTCGCTGGCCGAGCCGCTGCGCTCTGACGGCCTTGTCGTCAAGACGTCTGCTGTCTGGGACCACCCGCTTTACGAGGGCGTTGTCCGCCATGCGACGAACACCGGCGCTGATCTCGTCGTAAAGGACACACATCACCACTCTGCGGTGACCCGCGCCCTGCTGACCAATACCGACTGGAATCTGCTGCGCACGTGCCCAATGCCATTATGGCTCGTCAAGCCGCAGGATCTGGCCGCAACACCCGTGTTTGTCGCGGCCATTGACCCGATGCATCAACACGACAAACCCGCAGCGCTGGACGACGAGATTTTGCATATCAGCAAGAGCGTCGCCGAAAACGTGGGCGGAGAAGTTCACGCCTTCCATTCCTACGATCCACGTATCGCTGTAGCGACAGCGACGGCTAATGCTTACATCCCGGTATCCCTGCCTTTCGACGAGATCGAGCAGCAGATGCACGAGGATCATCAGAAGCGCTTCAAAGAAATTACCCAGTTCCACAAACTCGAGGATAGCAACGCCCATCTTGTGGCGGGCGTCACTCATGAGGAACTGCCATTGATTGCAAATAAACTGAAGGCCGATGTCGTCGTCATGGGTGCCGTCGCCCGCAATCGCTGGAAACGCCTGTTCATAGGAGCAACCGCGGAACGGACGCTCGAAGACCTGCCCTGCGATCTGCTCATCATCAAACCCGACTGGTTCCGCACACCGGTCGATCTCGATAATCACGAAGCCGCTTGATTCCTACCAGGATCTGAGAGGCAGATCGGGGTCAGTTACCTATCTCCCGTTGAGATAGGTAACTGACCCCGATCTTTTTGCCGACCAAAAAAAACAGGGCCCGACCTGAGCCGGGCCCCGCCGCTTACAGCTTCCTACTGCGCTCTAGTAGTTAGCCGTGAAGACATTTTGCCAGCCGCTACGGTGACAAAATCCCCTGAGTCGGACCATAAGTAGGTACCCGTAGTGTGCTGCGGGTGCCCGCCCACTGATCTGTGACACAATCTGCCGCAATGACCTATCTCATTCTCAAGACCGTACACCTCGTGGCGGCTGCCACGACGATTTCGGGTTTCCTGCTGCGTGGCTACTGGATGCTGACAGAGTCGGACGAGCTGCAACGTCGTGTGACAAGGATCGCCCCACACGTAGTCGACACCATCTTCTTGTTGTCCGGCGTGGCCATGGTTTGGCTCCTGCACATGAATCCGTTCACGCAGCCGTGGCTGGTCGCCAAATTTACGGGGCTGATTGCCTACGTCCTGCTGGGAACAATCGCGATCAAGCGCGGCAGGACACGACGAATCCGAGTGATCGCACTGGTCGGTGCGGTGTCAGCGTTCGCTTACATCGCCGGCGTGGCTTTTACCAAGTCGCCCTTCAGCTGGCTAATGGTGCCAGTCACCTAATTACCAGTCTAAACGCGACCCAGTTTAGACTGGTAATTAGGTGACTGGCACCAATTAATCCTGAGGTACGACCCCACTGCTGACGGCCTGTTGCGCCGCGGTAAGCAGGCGATTCGTGTGGATCGGCTTGCACATCAGCGTGCAGTTATCGAGGAGACGAGCCTCCTTGACGACCTTTGACGTATCGCCACTCACGATGAACGCCGGGATGTGCTCATCAAAGTACTCGCGGATTGCGCTCACCGCCTCGACGCCCGTTGATCCATCCAACAGGTGAAAGTCGGAAATCAGCAATGCGGGTGTTTCGGACACGTGTTTCATCAGCGCCAGCGCTTCCGTTGCTGACGCGGCCATCGCCACTCTATAGCCTTCCGCTTCGAGCAGCATGCCCCAGGCATTCGCAACATTGACGTCGTCTTCAATAAGGACCACGAGTCCGCTGGCTTCCTCATGATCGCCTGTATCGATTACAACCTCGGCTTCTTCACTGGCCGCGGGCCGTTCTGCGGCGGGAATCGACACGCTGAATGTAGACCCTTTGCCAATGTCTGAAGTAACGTTGATTTCCAGGCCAAGGAGGTCTGACAGACGCTTCACAATCGCCAAACCGAGACCGAAGCCTTCCTTGCTGGCCCCAGGCGCCTTGCACTGATGGAACTCCCGAAAGATCTCGTCGAGCTGGTCCTGCTCGATACCAATGCCGGTATCGGTCACGGCAATGACACATTCCCCGTCGCAATCCGTACATTCGAGCCGCACGCTACCCTCGTCCGTATAGCGAATCGCGTTCGAGACGAAATTCTGGATGATCTCAGCCAGCAGGTTCGGGTCGCTGTTGATGACCGTCGCGCACGACGTCGAGCTAAACTTGAGGCCGACATGTTGCGCCTGTCGCGAAAATTCGTCCGAGAGACGATCGATGAGCCGCTGAACCGGAAAGTCTTCCAGTTCCGGGGACACCGCACCCGCATCGAGACGCGATATGTCGAGCAAGGAATTCAGGAGGTTCGTCATGGCAATCAGCGAGTGCTCCTGGCTGTCAATCATCTCCAGGGCACGCTCGTCCTTGACCGTGCGCCGCAATGCGCCGTTCAACAGGCTCAAGGCCTGCACCGGTTGCCTGAGGTCGTGGCTTGCCGCCGCGAGAAACGCATTGTTCGCCTTGTTCGCCCGTTCCGCTTCCTGGCGCGCGGCGATAATCTCGCGCTCCATTCGTTTGCGGTTGGTGACGTCGCGGATAACGCTGGAGACGAAATTTCCTGCACTCGAGCGAACGGGGCTCAAACTGATCTCTACGGGAAATTCACTGCCATCCTTGCGCCTGGCCAGCAGGTCCTGGCCAAAGCCCATCGGGCGTAAGCGCGGTTCTGCCGAAAACACACCACGGTGACCTACATGAGTCTCCCGCAGCCGCTCCGGTAGCAGCATTTCGACGGGCTGCCCGAGTATCTCCTGCCGCTCATACCCGAACATCTCCTCTGACTGGGCATTGGCGATCGCAATCTTGCCCTCCTCGTCAATGATGATCATTGCATCGGGGGCCGATTCGAGCAGCATCCGAAAGTACGCCTCCGAGATATCAGCCTCGTCGATTCTGCGAATCGTGCTCGTCACTACGAGCCCTTCGCTCGTCTTGACCGGATTGAGCGCAATTTCCGCCCGGAATACCGTGCCATCCTTACGCTGCCCGTGCAGTTCGAGGCCTGAAACCATCGGCCGCGCATGCGGCGAGGCCTGGTACCTGGCGCGCAGCTCACGATGATGATCGCGATGCTCGCCGGGAATCAGTGTTTCAATCGGCTCACCGTCGAGTTCGCCCGGCTCATAGCCGAACAGTTCTTCAGCCCGGCGATTGGCGCCCTGGATGCGACCGTCCTTATCGGTCACGATATGCGCGTCTGCCGACGTCTTGAGAATGTCGCTAATCACAACGGTAGGTAGGTCAACTTGTATCAAGGGGTTTTCCAGGCTGCACGAATAGTCCCCGAATTATAGGCGTAGAAAGCTGCGAATTCGGACATTTATTGGGTTTCCAAGTCCATACGTATCGTCACCTATACGTATATTAGGATTTGCTTGATAGCCTGCCACCGCAGTACGCGACTATACTGCGACTAAAATAAGAGCAGCATGACAGTGAGCCGTCGGCGCCAGTAGTACTGTCAGTCAATCCAAATCCAAACAGGGGTCCTACGTTGGACACAGCAGCTTCCTACAACGACAAGGTAGTCCGCCAGTTTTCGATCATGGTCGTGATCTGGGGCATTGTCGGTATGCTCGTCGGCGTACTTATCGCCGCACAGCTCATCTGGCCGCAGCTCAACTTTGATCTGCCATTCCTGACCTATAGCCGCCTGCGCCCGTTGCACACCAACGCGGTCATATTCGCATTTGGCGGTTCGGCACTGTTTGCCACCTCGTACTACGTTGTGCAACGCACCTGCCATACGCGCCTGGCGTTCGGCAAGCTGGCCGCGTTTACCTTCTGGGGCTGGCAACTCGTCATCCTGCTTGCAGCGATCACCCTGCCGCTGGGTATCACCCAGAGCAAGGAATATGCCGAGCTCGAGTGGCCAATCGACCTGCTTATTGCGGTCGTCTGGGTTGCCTATGCAATCGTCTTCTTCGGCACAATAGCGAAGCGCAGGATCAAACACATTTACGTGGCGAACTGGTTCTACGGCGCGTTTATCATTACGGTCGCTGTACTCCACATCTTCAACAATCTCGCGTTGCCGGTCACGATGACCAAGTCTTACCTGATCTACACCGGCGTCGTCGATGCGATGATGCAGTGGTGGTATGGCCATAACGCTGTCGGTTTCTTCCTGACTGCCGGCTTTCTCGGCATGATGTACTACTTCGTGCCGAAACAAGCCGGTCGGCCCGTGTACTCCTACCGCCTCTCGGTCGTGCATTTCTGGTCACTGATTGCCATCTACATGTGGGCGGGTCCTCATCACCTGCACTACACATCCCTGCCCGACTGGGCGCAGACGCTCGGCATGGTGTTCTCGATCGTCCTGCTGGCACCCAGCTGGGGCGGCATGATCAACGGCATCATGACGCTGTCAGGCGCCTGGCATAAGCTGCGCTCGGACCCGATCCTCAAGTTCATGATCGTCGCGCTGTCGTTCTACGGCATGTCGACCTTCGAAGGCCCGATGATGTCGATCAAGACCGTGAATGCTCTCTCGCATTACACGAACTGGACGATTGGACACGTGCATTCGGGCGCACTCGGCTGGGTGGCCATGATGACGATCGGTTCGATCTACTCGCTGCTGCCGCGCCTGTATAACCGCGACAGCATGTATTCGACCAAGCTCATCGACGTGCACTTCTGGACGTCGACGATTGGCGTCGTCCTGTATGCCGTGTCGATGTGGATCGCCGGCGTAACCGAGGGCCTGATGTGGCGCGCGGTCAATGCCGACGGCACGCTGACGTACTCATTCGTCGAGTCGTTGAAGGCAGTCGAGCCATACCATTACATCCGTCTGCTCGGCGGCCTCGTGTTCTTCTCGGGCATGCTCATCATGGCTTACAACGTCTGGAAGACGGTAAGCGACAAGAAGCCGGTACCCGTTGCGGTACTGGATCCGGCGTAACAGGGGAGTTCATCGATGCGCCATGAAGTAATTGAAAAAAGTCTGAACCTGATGATGGTACTGATCGTTGTCGCGATCAGTATCGGCGGACTGGTCGAAATCGTTCCCTTGATGATGAGTTCCGATGCGACGGAGCCGGATGAGGGAATCGAGGTTTACAGCCCGCTGCGTCTCGCCGGACGTGACGTCTACGTACGCGAAGGGTGCTACAACTGTCATTCGCAGATGATTCGCCCGTTCCGTTCGGAGACCGAGCGCTACGGTCCGTTTACGACTGCGGGCGAGACGGTTTACGACCGCCCCTTCCAGTTCGGTTCCAAGCGCACGGGCCCTGACCTCGCGCGTGTCGGCGGCCGGTACTCGGATGACTGGCAACGCCTGCACCTGATGGATCCTCGCGCACTGGTGCCCGAGTCCAACATGCCGGGTTATCCCTGGCTCGCGGACAACGATGTTGACGGCGACCTCGTGACCGCGAAACTCAAGGCGCTGCAGATGCTGGGCGACCCGTACACGGATGAGCAAATCGCCGGGGCGGCTGGAGACGTCGCAGGCAAGACCGAGCTTGATGCCATCGTCGCGTACTTGCAGGGTCTCGGCACCAACCGGCGAAATCGCAGGTAACGCATGGATATCAACGACGTTCGCGGCATCCTGACGGCCATCATCTTTTTTGCCTTCATCGGCATCTGGGTGTGGGCCTGGAGCCATCGTCGCAAAAAAGATTTCGAGGCTTCCGCGGCACTGCCGCTGGAAGAGGACACTTACATTACTAATAACGAGCGGGAGAACATCTGATGCCTGCATTCTGGCACTGGTTCGTTGCTGCTGGCACGATCGTTTTCATAATTTGGTGTGTCTGGCTGGTCAGCTGGTCGGCAAAGCAGGGCCCTGCGAATGTCGCTGACGATGACCTCGTCGGCCACAAGTGGGACGGCGACCTCGAGGAGTGGAATAACCCGGCTCCCAAATGGTGGCTGTACCTGTATTTCATCACGATTGCCTGGACCATCGGCTACCTGATCGCGTTCCCGGGCCTCGGCAGCTACGAGGGCATGCTCGGCTGGTCGCAAGAGGGCCAGTACGAACAGGAAATGCAGTACGCGGCCGAAACCTACGAGCCCATCTATGCGGAGTTCGCGGCGATGGACTTCGAGGATCTCACGAAGAATCCGGATGCCCAGGCACTCGGCAGAAGCCTGTTCGCCAGCTACTGCACGACCTGCCACGGTTCTGATGCGCGCGGTGCAGTGGGGTATCCAAACCTGGCGGACGGCGACTGGCAATGGGGCAACACGGCAGAAGCTATTACCACGTCGATAGGCATGGGCCGCAACGCCATCATGACGCCCTGGGGCCAGATCCTCGGCTCGGAGGACGCAGTCACCAACATGGCGAAATACGTACGCAGTCTGTCCGGCCTCGAGGAGGCCGACGAGGCGGCACAGGCTATGGCAACACAGTTTACGACGCTCTGCGCTGCCTGCCACATGCCTGATGGCACGGGTAACCCGCTGCTCGGCGCACCAAACCTGACCGATGATACCTGGCTGTATGGCTCGTCCGTTGACGTCGTCAGCACGACGATTGCAGAAGGGCGTAGTGGCGTCATGCCGGCACACGGCGATCTGTTCGGTGACAATCGCACCAAGATCCTGGCAGCCTACGTCTACAGTCTGTCGCAAGAGTGATCAGCGAAGAGTACCGGGGTGCCAAGCAATGGAGCCGCGACAAGCAGGCGGTCTTCACGGTCGTGTGGATCTCGTTCCTTGTGGCCGCCATTGGCACCATGGTGTTCTTCGCCTTGTTCGACCCGGTCGACCTGACGGGCATATTTGACGACAGTCTCGATATCGGGCGCGACGCCGGCTACGCAGTGGGGTTCTTTTTCTTCTGGGCTCTGTGCGCACTTTGCTCCGGGATCACTGCCTACCTCGTTCGTACGGCACCCAAACGGGATGCCAAGCACCGAAAACAATGAATAAACCGCAAAGCGCCTCGATGTACGAGAGCGCGAAGAAAATCTACCCGCGGGAGATCGGTGGGCATTTTGCCAATTTGAGCAAAATCGCGACCGTGTCCCTGCTCGGTCTTTTCTATGGCGTACCCTGGCTGAGCTGGGATGAGCGCCAGGCGGTCCTGTTCGACCTGCCGGCACGCAAGTTCCACCTCGTGGGGCTAACACTCTGGCCACAGGATTTTCCGTATCTCGCCCTCCTGCTGATTATTGCGGCGCTGTCGTTGTTCTTCTTCACGGCGCTCGCCGGCCGCCTCTGGTGCGGCTTCGCCTGCCCACAGACCGTCTGGACCGAAATCTTCATCTGGATGGAACAGTGGACCGAGGGCAAGCGCTCGCAGCGCATGAAACTCGACAAAGCGCCCTGGTCGTGGAACAAGCTGCGGCGCAAAGGCTCCAAGCAGTTCCTGTGGATCACGTTCTCAATGTGGACGGGTTTCACCTTTGTCGGCTACTTCACGCCGATTCGGGATCTGGGCGCAGATATCATTGCTCTGAATGTCGGTAGTTGGACCTTGTTCTGGGGCCTCTTCTACGGCTTCGCGACTTACGGCAACGCCGGCTACATGCGTGAACAGGTTTGCAAGTACATGTGTCCGTACGCTCGCTTCCAGAGCGCGATGTTCGACAAGGACACACTGATCATTTCCTACGACGAGAATCGTGGAGAACCACGTGGCGGACGCAAGCGTTCCGTTGACCGCAAGGAAGCCGGACTGGGTGACTGCATCGACTGTCAATTGTGTGTGCAGGTTTGCCCGACGGGTATCGACATTCGCGAGGGCCTGCAATACGAATGCATCGCCTGTGCCGCCTGTATCGACGCATGCGATTCGATCATGGACAAGATGGAGTACCCGCGCGGCCTGGTTCGCTACACGACCGAGCACGCCGTTCACAATGAAACGACGCATGTCCTGCGGCCGCGCATGTTCGTCTACGCGACCCTGCTGTTCGTCCTCAGCGCTGGACTCGTCACATCAATGGCGACCCGTACGCCGATTATCCTCGACGTCATTCGTGACCGAAATTCGCTGTACCGCGAGCTACCCGGTGACATAATCGAGAACATCTACACGATCAAGATCATTAACCAGTCTGAAAGGGCGCGCAGCTTCGCCATGGGCATCAGCGGTGTCGAGGGCATCTCGCTCGACGGTGTTGGCGACGATGATATTGTCAACGTCGACGGCGGTGGGGTCCTGTCGCTGCCAGTCCGTGCGCGCGTCCATCGCGACAATGCCTATGGCATTATGACGATCAAGTTCAGCGTTACGGCGACCGACGACGCGGCCGATTCGATCGAAGAAGACAGTCGCTTCCTCGGCCCAACACCATGATTCGTGAAGACACCAAGCCCTGGTACCGGCAGTTCTGGCCGTGGTTCATCATCGCGCTCCCCGCATCGGCGGTGGTTGCCGGGATAACGACGCTGTGGATTTCATTGCAGACCACGGACTCGCTGGTCGTCAGGTCCGACGACGGCGTCAGGAATGCGACCGATCGTCGCATCTCGGCGGAACGCCTGGCATCTGAGCTGGACCTCGCGGCGCTGGTCGAAATCAACGCCACGACCGGCGTGGTTTCGGCTGTCATGCGCTCGGGCGACCTCGACGAGGCTCCTGCTGAACTCCAGTTCGAGCTCTCGCACCCGGCGTTCGCGGATCGCGACCGGCTCATTACGCTCAACAAGGCCATGCCGGACGCGGACGGCAACCCGGTCTGGGTCGGCCACCTGGTCTCTGTTCCCAATGAGCGCTTCTACGCCGTGCTGCGTTCCGGAGACGCATGGCGACTCTCCGCCGAATGGCAAGGTGACGCCAGCCTGTTACTCAGGCCGGGCGGCACCGGAAGTGATGACAGCCGCTGACACCTGTTTCCACTGCGCGCTGCCTGTCCCGACTGACTGCACACTCACGGTAGAGTTCGAGGACGAGCGAAGACCTGTCTGCTGCCCGGGATGCAAGGCTGTTGCTGAACTCATTCGCGATACGGGCATGTCTCGCTACTACGATCTTCGCGATGCGCCCGACCCAGGCGTCGGTCGCCCACCCGAGGAAGCCGCCGAGTGGCGTGTTTTCGACAGCTCGGACATGCTCGCCGCGTTTACCATTCAACATGACGACGTGCGTGAAGCCACGATCTATGTCGGCGGTATGTACTGCTCGGCTTGCAGCTGGCTTATTGAGACGACACTCGGGAAGCAACCCGGCGTCGCTTCCGCTGAAGTCAACCCGATCACGCATCGCTTGCGCCTCCGCTTCTCCGCGGCAGGCTCACAGTTCTCCTCGTACCTTGCGACGCTTGCGAATCTCGGCTACCAGCCACAACCGATGTCGCCCGAAGGCGTTGCGCGTCCCGAGGTAACTGAACAACGCAGCGCACTCAAGCGCCTGTTGGTTGCTTCCCTCGGCATGATGCAGGTCATGATGTTCGCGGTTGGCCTGTATGCCATGGACTTCCAGGGCGTCGACGAGGAGATGCAGCATTTCCTGCGACTCGTCAGTTTCTTCGTCACCACACCCGTCGTGTTTTATGCTGCGAAACCGTTTTTCACAAGCGCCTGGCGCGGCGTTGCCGCGCGCCGACCCGGCATGGACCTGCCTGTCTCGATAGCGGTCGGCTCAGCTTATGCTGCGTCTGTATACGCGACCTTCACTCGCGGTGAGGCGGTCTGGTTCGACTCGGTAACGATGTTCGTCTTCTTCCTGACGCTCGGCCGTTTTCTCGAGATGCGGGCACGGCATCGCTCGATCGACCGTGGCGTTGCCTTGTCGTCACTGCTGCCCAACACGGCTGTTCGCATGGAATACGGTGTGCAATCAACCGTTCCCGTCAGCCAGCTTGCTGCGGGTGACACGGTGCTGATTCGCGCCGGCGAGTCCATACCTGCAGACGGCACACTCATTTCCGGCTCGACGACTGTGGATGAGGCCCTGCTGACCGGCGAGGCGCGGCCGCAGTTAAAGGCCATGGGCGACGAACTTTCGGCGGGCAGTATCAACCTCGACACTATGATCGAAATGAACGTGACCACGACGGGCGGCGATACGACGCTCGGCACGATCAGCCGACTGAGCGAACGGGCCCGCTACGCAAGACCGGCCTTCGTCACACTCGCCGACAAGATAGCCAGCTACATCGTCGTCGCGCTCCTGCTCGTCGCCGCCGTCGTCGCGACGTTCTGGTACTTCGCTGACGCGCAGCGCGCATTTGTCATTACTCTTTCGGTGCTGGTCGTAACCTGCCCCTGCGCGCTGGCGCTCGCTACGCCTGCCGCATTTGCCGCCGCCGGCAGTCGCTTATCGCAATTGCGCCTGCTGGTCACGAACGGTAATGCCATAGAGGCCCTGTCACGAGTCACGCTCGCCGTCTTTGACAAGACCGGCACGTTGACCGAGGGCAAGCCGCGTATTACCGCCGTCTTCGTCACCGACAATGCGTGGACCGAGAAAGACTGCCGCCTGATCGCCGCGGCGCTCGAAAGTGTGTCAACCCATCCCCTGGCTAACGCGTTTGAGTTGCCTGATGAACTACCGGCGGTCTCATCGCATGAGATCGAGGTTGGTCAGGGAATCAGTGGCGACATAGACGGTCGCCAATGGCGGCTCGGCAACGCAGCATTTGTTGGCGGCGGATTTGCGACCGAGGACAGTTCAGCAACGCACGTCTTTCTCGGGGTCGACGGCAACGCCGTTGCCTGGTTTGAACTCGAAGACGAATTGCGGCCCGAGGCGCAAGCAACGCTGCGGTCACTGCGCGGCCTCGGCATCAACGCAGCACTGGTCAGCGGAGATAATCGAATCGCCGTGGAGACGCTGGCGGCGGCACTCGGGATCGACGACGTGCACTTCGAATGCACGCCCGAGGACAAGCTCGCGATCATTGAGGCTGCCCAGCAGCGCGGCGAACGTGTCGTCATGATCGGGGACGGCATCAATGATGCGCCCGTGCTTGCCGGAGCTGACACGTCCGTGGCGCCGGCGCACGGTGCGCTGCTCGCACAGACCAGTGCGGACGTCATCATGCTCGGCGAATCGCTTGCGCCGCTGACGACGGCAGTGGAGATGTCGCGTAAGACCATGCGTATCGTGCGCCAGAACCTGGCATGGGCGATCGTATACAATGCGCTGGCATTGCCTATGGCGGCCGCGGGTTTCGTGCCGCCGTGGCTGGCCGCGATCGGCATGAGCGCAAGCTCGCTTGTCGTCGTATTGAACGCGCTGCGTCTAAACCGGTTCGAATAAACATGTCCATTCTCTACGTGCTGATTCCCCTCGCCCTGCTCCTGCTGGGCGTCGCTGTCTGGGCATTCTTCTGGGCCGTCGGCAGTGGACAGTTCGATGACCTGGACACACCGGCCGTACGCATCGTGATGGATGACGACACGAAACCCGACGAGGACGATTCGTCGTGAGTGAGTTCCTGCCTGTCCTGGCTGCCGCGCTCATCACCGGTGTCCTGGGCAGCGCACACTGCTTCGGCATGTGCGGGGGAATATCGGGCCTGTTCGCCGTCAACGCCAGTGTAACGACCCTTCGCGCGCAAATACCAAAGGCGATCATGTACAACCTTGGGCGCGTCCTGACCTACGCCATTCTCGGCGGCCTCGTCGCACTGCTTGGCAAGACCACGGTCGAACTCATCCCGAAAATGGCCGCGCCCGTGCGGCTTGCAAGTGGCATCCTGATCATACTCGTCGGCCTGCAACTCGCGTTCGGCTGGCGCATTCTCGCGCCGCTTGAGAACACCGGCGCGAGAATCTGGAAGCGTGTCGCACCGGCCGCGAAGGGACTGGTTCCGGTCGAGACGATGGCGCAGGCATTGGGGCTCGGCATCATCTGGGGTTGGTTGCCCTGCGGGCTCGTCTACAGCGTGCTCCTGCTGGCTGCGACCACGACCGACGTGGTCAGTGGAGCCCTGGTCATGATCGCATTCGGGCTTGGCACGATGCCGGCTATGCTGGCCACGGGTGTCAGCGCGTCGAAACTCGCGCAGTTCATGAGCGGCAAACGCGTGGGTGCAGGTCTTCTTATTGTCGTCCTTGGCCTGGCGACCGTCGCGATGCCTGTCATGAAGCTCACTGGAACGCAGGAACATTCGGGCCATAGCGGGCACAATATATCGACGCCCACTGAGGACGCCCGATGACACTGATCAGCCCCGACAACAACTTCGCCCTGATGGCCGCTCTGTTCGTGATCGCGGGCGCGTCTTTCCTGGCCGAAAAGACACGTATCGGCTCGCACCTGACCGGCGCCGTCATCGCAATCCTTGCCGCTATTGCCGCGGCCAACCTGCGAATCATTCCGCACTCGGCGCCCGCCTTCGATTTCGTGTTCAGCTACTTTGTGCCGGTGTTGATCCCGATGTTCCTGTTCAAGGCGAACCTGCGCAAGATCATGTTCGAAACGACGCGTATGACGCTGGCCTTTCTTATCGCCAGCCTGGGGACCATCCTCGGCGTGATTATCGCGGTCGGACTCATGGACCTGGGCTCGCTCGCACCAGCCGCAGACATCGATCCTGCGATGCGAGAAGCGGGAATCGCCGGACTGTTCGCATCGACCTACATTGGCGGCTCGGTCAACTACGCGGCACTCGGTGAAATTACCGGCCTCCGCACCGATGCGTCGTTCTTCTCCGCAGCAACAGCCACCGACAATCTTTTTAGCGCAGTGTTCCTGAGCATCCTGGCCCTGCTGCCTGGCTGGAACTGGCTGGCGAAGAAGTTCACCACCCACGAGCACGGCGAGAAAGTACTTGAAGAGGCTGCAGCCCTGCCCATCACGTCCACGAGCCTGACGTTGGCTGTTGCAGCAGCGATCAGTTTTGTCGCCATCGGCGACGCGCTCACGGCACTGATAGGAATACCCAGCTTGCGCTACGCCATCATCACAACGCTCGTGCTAATCGTTGCAACCGCATTTCCGAAATGGATGGACAGGTTGCACGGCAGCTTTGAGCTCGGCGTCGGCCTGGCGTTTGTGTTCTTCGCGGCCATCGCGGCTGGTGCCGACCTCGTCGCAATGGTGACGATCGCACCGTTGCTAATCGTCCTCGTGGTGATTCTGCTCAGTGTGCACCTTGTCGTGCTGCTCAGCGTCGGTCGCCTGTTCCGGCTAACCGTCCCGGAGCTTGTCACCGCTTCCAATGCTGCAGTGCTGGGCGCTACTACAGCACCTGCCCTTGCCGCGGCTCGCGGCTGGCACGACCTCGTCACGCCGGGTGTCCTGGTCGGTGTTCTCGGCTATGCACTGGGCACGTTCGCCGGGACAGCAATCTTCCACCTCTGGGGTGTGTTCTAGCCGCCGGGTCGCTTACGCCCAAACGGTGATCCCCCCGCGAGGGGACGCTATTTACGAAACTTAAAGTGAATTCTAGGAATGTTCCCGCGGTAACGTGGAACGGCCGCTTTCACCGATAGCAGTCATTCGATTATCTGCTGTCGACCGGTTGAAACCGCAGCCAAGAGCAGACGCTCACGGAAGCGCGAACAACCACACAAAATACGCGATCAAGATGCCGACAAGCACAACCTGAATCTTCATTAGTGGCATATCTCTCCACCAGTATGAAAGTACACCACCTGCGGCCACAATGACTCCTGGGAGCAAGAACATTGCAGCTCCAAGTAAGCCCCACGCAGTACACTCTCCACCAACCTCTGGTGGGCAGTCCAGATTCTGATACAAAAAATAGGAACCGACGGCCGCAGAGGCGAGCCCAATTACAATCTCCGCGAAAGAGAAAGCTGATCTGAAGATTGTTGAATGCATCAATTTCACGAAGCGCGCCGGCGGAAACTCGCTAATTGTTCAACAGGCTGCTTTGGGTCAGTAGCCGTCATTGTAACTCAGGAACCTCGAACGACTGCTTGTGAGTGCACACCAGCCGTTCATTCTTCTTCCTGGTGACCGACTGGACCCGGCCACCGGCGTGATGATCCTGGGATGGCATCGATTATCAATGCGGCGACAAGTCTAGAACGTAGAAAAACCGGTCGCCTCCATGATCCGATACAAGCCACGTTTGAATACAGACTCGTCACGATATTGTTCATACGGCACGGAGAACACCTGATCCGGGCGATTGTGCCAGAGCCAATCAAAGTGCGCCACGGCATCCGTCATGACCGACGCCGAGAGTGGCGCACGAATCAGGACATTGGTTTCCAAATCGAAGTTATCGAGGTTGCGTCGGGTCAAGTTGGCGGAACCGATCAGCAGTTGCGCCTGCTGTTCGTCGTTCACTCCGAGCAACATCTTGGCATGGAATTGCTCACCATGCGTGTGACCCCATCGGACTTCGATGCCCGACCTCGTAAGATCTGCCGCTACAGATCGGTTGGGAATGCCGAACCTGTTGTGGCCAAATGCATCCTTGTTTGGATCGAGCAGCACGCGCAGCCGCACTCCGCGGCTTGTCGCGCGTTTTAACGCCTTAATAACATCGCGATCCGCGAGATAAAAGCTCGCGAGGTCGACGCGCTCATCGCGCCGCCTGTTATTGATGATATCCAATGCGGATAACTTAATGGCCCGCTCGGTGAGTATCTGCACGGTGACAGCGCTCATTTCCTTGCTGTCGTTTGCCGACATTATCGCCGGCGTCCGTTTGCAAAGCTTCAATACCGAGTTTTCGGCGGATAACAGATCGTTGACGGCTGCGCCGTCGAATGTGCACGCGACATTGGTGTTCGCGCTACTCGCATCGTGCGGATTCGCAGACGTTACCATGCCCACGAGTTCATCCCCATGATCCGTGACTAATACCTTTCGGTGATTGGCTTTGAAGTTCAGCATGGCCAAATAACTTCTGAGCGTCACTTTGCTGTGCGGATCGAACGGGTTGGGCAATTGTCCGCCAATTGAATTCCCGAGTGGCCGTATGAAGAGACGCCAGAAAATGGAATACACTGGGTTACTGTCGCGCAAGCGTTCCAGGTCTGTGATCACGACATCGATATTGGCGGCCCTGAGTTCTGCATACGTACTGGAAGCAACAGAACCGTAGATCGTATTAACCGGGTCCGCAATAACGATGATCCTGATATCAGGATACGTCTGCTTCTGCTGCAATAGCAGGTCCGTCAGTTGTCGCGTCAACGGACGTATCGGGTTGAATTCCCCCATCGGAAAGTCATTGTAGAGAAACATGTCCAGCAGCACTAGGCGCCGAGCACGACCGATCATCTCGAATGCGGCATCGAATATTTTCTGGCTGCTGTGCCGCGAGCCCTCTGAATCTACCCAGGTCAAGTCGGCCAGGAACGCTACACTGGAAGCCGCGTGCACATCGCCCGTGAACGACAGGCCCTCCGGTAGTGATCTTCGCCACATCCTAGCCGCGCAGACGCCGGGGTCGAACCCGAGCAAGATTTGAATACATTAAAGAATATCGATCCATAGGGCGAGTCAAGCCTACCAGAGATTAAATTCAGGCAACGAGGTGGCCAAAAATCAAATGCTTGTGCGGCTCTGGCCCATTGCCCTTCTATTTGCTAGCTAGCGGGTTTTTCGTTCCTCCAGTGGTTCTTCGCACACCTACACGGACGTACCACTTTTGCTGACAGAAAGAGCATACCTGCCGCTCGCGCAATTCAATAGCAACCGTCTCAGAACGGCCAGAAGGAGCCGGTGAGTATACAACCAGGCGAGCGGCTGGTCCCGGCCAATAGCGGTCAGTCAAGATTCCACACGGGATCGAATATCACTACATCGTCCTGCTGTATTTCGGAGCGAATTAGTTCCATGTCGACTATAACGCGAGAGATGTTCTTGCCGTCCAGAGTCCACCTCCAATGTGGAAAAAAATAAGAGTCGTTGTTTTCGTCGTTACATTGGATTTCTGTCGCAGCATCGAAAACACCAGCGTCCGGTGCTGGCCCTAAATCTTCGCAGTATCCTTCGAATTGACCCCAGTATCTAAGGCCCATCAAGATATTGCCGTCCCATGTTGGCAGACCAAAAACACGAAAAACTCCTGCATTGTCGCGAACTACAAGCCACGCGCGGCCCGGTCGGACACTGGTTGTGTCTCCTTCCTCCCACGTCTTCGGCGGGCGAATATTGACGATGCGTGACGAGTTTCTATCAAAGCTCGTGATGTCGAGTCGCTCAAAGCGATTCAGTTCATTGGCGACCTGTGATGGCCTCAGCGACCCAAGAAATGGGATGGCTGCGATAAGAAGCCCTATGACCAGAGTAATCTTGACTGCGGTGCTTAGGAATCTCGTTCGATCGTCAGGCATCTGCGCTCATGGTCTGTTTCGCGACCGGCCGGTTTGGGTCAGTACCAGCCACTGAGTCTAACACCAGGTGAGCGGCTGGAGACGGCCAGAAGTAGCCGGATGCGCGTCGGTATGCGCTACGCGCTGGACCCTACTGCCAGAGGTCTGACTTCGTTACCATGACCTGGCGTCAAATAGACGAAGTGGCAAGGTTCAATGATTTCGACCCGATGCCACAGTCCCTTTGGAACGACGATGACGTCTCCCGATCGAAGATCGACATCCGGTTCTGGATCGTCTGTGAATACTAATCGCGCCCTGCCATCAACGAGATAGAGCACTTCATCTCCGGCCAAGTGCCGCTCGCCGTTGTGAGGCGCATTTTCGGACATGATCGCAACACCAAAAGTCATTCCCTCAATATGTTCGCCAAGGTCATGTTCATTGGCGTATTGGCCGGCAGTCAAATTGCTATTGAATCCAACAATCTCGGATTCCGGATCTACTCTGCGTGTTCGAACCATTACCCGTCCCCAGTGGCTGCTTCGGGTCAGTAGCCGTCATTCAATACATAGTACCTGAATGGCTGCTTAGGGATGTATAGCGGACATTCACGCGCGAACTCATTCGATCTTGAATTCGGTACTATCGCCTTTCCGCGTCGAGCCTCTGCTCGAGCCAGTCCAGCGCAGTCTCGGCATAGAACACACATCCGAATTCACCGACGAAAGGGTTGCCTTCCTCGCGACGCTCCAGTTTGTCGTGCATGCCGAAGAAGAACGGGTGCGGCGATAACAGGATGTCGCAGTCGAGGTCCGCGACTGCGCCCGCGCTCTCGACCATCCTGGTTGCTGCGCCGCTGGCGCCGAACGAAAACCCGGGCGCCGAAACGGCTGTCATGCTGTCGGCGTAAACGACGTCATAGCAT
>CAZKZE010000004.1:0-35479 GCA_964557165.1 uncultured Woeseiaceae bacterium | reverse complement strand
AGGAACGCGCCGAACAGCATGTTGAGTCTCTGCGCAGAAAAAGCATGCGCGATCTTCGCACCAAGCGGCGCGGCCAGCACAGTCGCCGGGGCAATGCAGGCAAATCCGACCAGGCTAACGTAGCCAAGACTGCCCGGCGGAATGCGAGGATCGCCCCAACCCGCGATGGCGAAACCGAGCGTACCCGGCAGGCTGATGACGAGGCCGAACAACGCTGCCGTACCAACCGCACGATGAATAGGTTCGTTAAACAACGTCAGCGTCATGACTGAGAACGTACCACCGCCGATTCCCATCATGCTCGAGAAGCAACCGATCGCTGTCGGGATAACCGGCACGAGCGGACCAGTCGGCACCTTCTCCGTCAAGTTACGACTACTTGGCAAGAACAGCATCTTGAGGGCAACCAGGAACGCGAGCGTCGCGAATACGAGCGCCAGGACCCTGCTGTGCACGAGTGACGCGATCCAGGCTCCGAGCAGCGCACCGAGCAGCACGAAGATCGCCCATCGCTTGACGATCTCGATGTCGACCGACTGCCGCTTGTAATGCGCGCGAGCCGATGAGATCGAGGTCGGGATAATAGTCGCGAGCGAGGTGCCAACCGCGACGTGCATGCGGATGGCCGGGTCCACACCCAGCAAACCCAGGGCGGTCTCCAGTACCGGGACGATCACGATGCCACCGCCGATTCCGAATAAGCCGGCCAATACGCCGGCTACAGTTCCGGTCGCGAGCATCGCGACGCCGAGTACCATCCATTGTTCCATCGAGCCGGAAGTCAGTCGCCGAGGCGATCAGCGTGAAAGCGAAGGTGTTCTTCGATAAACGTCGAGATGAAATAGTAGCCGTGGTCGTAGCCGTCATGCATGCGCAGGTCGAGCGGCAGACCGCTTTCCTTACAGGCTGCCTCGAGCAACTCGGGCCTGAGCTGCTCGGCGAGGAAAGGATCGCCGGCTCCCTGGTCCACCAGGATGCGATCGAACTTCGTCACATCGCCGGAACGGCGGGCTACTTCGCAAGCGTCGTAATCCTGCCAGGTGAACTGATCGTCGCCGAGATAATAGGTCAGCGCCTTCTGTCCCCAGGGGCTGTGCAGCGTCGTGCAGATCGGCGCAAACGCAGACAATGACCTGAACATGTCCGCATTCCGCAGGCCGATAGTCAGCGCACCGTGTCCACCCATCGAGTGCCCTGTCAGGCCATGCCGCTCCTGGTCACCCGGGAAGTTGCTGAAAATTATCGTCGGCAACTCCTGCGTGATGTAGTCGTACATATGGTAGTGCGCCGCCCAGGGATCCTGCGTGGCGTTCAGGTAGAACCCGGCGCCGAGACCGAAATCGTAGTCGTCGTCGGGGTCGTCAGGGACACCGTCGCCGCGGGGGCTCGTATCGGGCGAGACCAGCATCAGGCCGAGCTCTGCAGCAACACGCTGGGCGCCGCTCTTCACCATGAAGTTCTCTTCGGTGCAGGTCAGTCCGGACAGAAACGTCAGTACAGGTACCTTGCCATGCTCGGCCTGCGGAGGAACGAACAAGGAGAACTGCATGTCGCAGTTGTTGCTGGAAGAAGCATGGCGATAGAAGCCGATGCGGCCGCCGAAACAGCTGGTTTCGCTTAAGCGTTCAATGGTCATGGGGCCGATTATGGCCGAGACGCGGTCTGCAGACTAGCGCTTCTGGAATACCAGCGTGCCGTTCGTACCGCCGAAGCCGAAGCTGTTGGTCATGGCCGTGCGGATACCGGCTTTCTCGACGCATTCCGTAACGAGTGGCGCATCCCCGATTGCCGGATCCGGGTCAACGACATTAATCGACGGTGCGATGAAGTCATGCTCAAGCATCAGCAGGCAGTGAATCGCCTCCTGCGCGCCCGTGGCGCCGAGCGAATGACCACCCATGGATTTTGTCGAACTGAACCTGGGCATGTTCTCGCCGAACAGGTCGCGCATGGCCTGGACTTCCTGGACATCGCCGACCGGCGTACTGGTACCGTGCGTATTGATGTAGTCAATCGGTCCTTCGACTGTTGCGCGCGCCATTTCCATGCAGCGAACAGCGCCTTCGCCCGACGGGGCGACCATGTCGTAGCCGTCCGAGTTCGCACCGAAGCCCACGAGCTCAGCGTAGATCTTCGCGCCGCGCGCTTTCGCGTGCTCGAGTTCTTCGACGACGACCATGCCCGAACCTGCGGAACTCACGAAGCCGTCCCGACCCGCGTCGTAGGGGCGTGAAGCCTTGGAGGGTTCGTCGTTGTACTTCGAGGACAACGCACCCATCGCGTCGAACAGACTGGTCAACGTCCAGTCCTCCTCCTCGCCGCCGCCGGCAAAAATCAGGTCCTGTTTGCCGAGTTGGATCTGTTCGGCGGCAGCACCGATGCAGTGTGCACTCGTCGCGCACGCCGAGGTAATGGAGTAGTTGAGCCCCTTGATCTTGAACGGCGTAGCAAGGCATGCCGCGACCGTGCTACCCATCGTTTTCGTCACACTATACGGCCCTATCTTGCGTACACCGCGCGCACGCAGCGTATCGGCCGCCTTGACGACGTTACTGCTGGATGCGCCGCCCGAGCCGGCTATCAGGCCCGTCCGTATATTGGAGATGTCGTCTTCTTCGAGTCCCGCATCGTCGATGCATTCCCGCATCGCGATATAGGCATAAGCCGCGGCTCCTCCCATGAAACGCAGAATCTTGCGATCGATGTGATCCTTGAAATCGATATTGCAGCGCCCAAACACCTGGCTGCGGAGCCCCATTTCCTTGAAGATCTCGTTCGCGACGATGCCGGAACGGCCATGACGCAAGGAATCGAGGATTTCTGTTTTATTATTTCCGATGCACGAGACTGCACCGAGCCCCGTGATAACTACGCGCCGCATGTTGGCCCCTAGAAGTTGTCCGTCGAAGAGAACAGGCCAACGCGCAAGTCTTCGGCCGTGTAGATTTCACGACCGTCGACCAGCATCGACCCGTCTGCAATTGCCATATTCAGTTTACGGGCAATGACGCGCTTGATGTCGATCTGGTAGGTCACCTTTTTCGACGTCGGCAGCACCTGCCCCGAGAATTTCACTTTGCCCACACCAAGTGCACGGCCGCGGCCCTGCAGTCCCTGCCAGCACAGGTGAAATCCGACAAGCTGCCACATGGCGTCGAGGCCCAGGCAGCCGGGCATCACCGGGTCGCTTTCGAAATGGCACTCGAAAAACCAGAGGTCCGGTTTGATGTCGAGCTCGGCCGTTAGCCCGCCCTTGCCGTATTTCCCGCCCTCATCCGTGATCGAGGTAATGCGATCCAGCATGAGCATATTCGGCTTGGGGAGACGCCCATTGGTCGGCCCGAAGAGCTCACCGTGGCCGCTGGCGATCAGATCGTCATAGTCGTAAGAGTTCTGCCGTGCCGGCAGTTCCAGAGCAGTATTCAATTCAGTCATCTCTATAATTTTACGCCTGCCGTCTCGACCGGAGTTTTGAATTCGCGCCAAACGGGGCAGGACGTCCCCTAGGATTTGTCGTAATCCAGCACTACCGTGTCGCTCACGGGCGTGCTCTGACAGGCGAGAACGAAGCCTTTCTCGACCTCCCAGGGCTCGAGGCCATAATTGACAGCCATGCTCACCTCGCCCTCGCGAACATGGGTCCGGCAGGTCGCGCAGACGCCACCCTTGCAGGAGTAAGGTAATTCCACGCCCTGATCTGCAGCCGCATCGACGATGTTCGCTGCCGCGCCCGGCATTTCGAACGACTTCTTGTGGCCGTCCATGATCACCGTGATCCTGGCGGCGTCCTTGTCGGCGTCGGCCTGGACCGCAGCCGGCTTGCCACCCTTGCGTGGCGCACCGAAGCGTTCGCTATGCACGGCTCCTTCATCGAGACCGAGGTCGAGCAGCGTGGCTGTGACGGTGTCGATCATCGACTCAGGCCCGCAAATCCACGCGTCATCGACATCGACACCCGCGCAAAACCGACTATGCAGTTCGGCGACCTTGTCCGCATCGATGCGTCCGCCCGCGATATCAAACTCCTGCTCTTCGCGGCTAAAGACGAAATGCACCTGCAGGCGCTCGGGATACCGGTTCTTGAGCGCGAACAGGTCCTCGATGAACATCGTCGTGTTTTGTTCACGGTTGCCGTAAAAGAGCGCAAAGCGGCTGTCGGGCTCGGAATTCAGCAGCGACGCAATGATCGACAGGATTGGCGTGATGCCGCTGCCCGACGCAAAGCCGATATGGAACTTTCCGTCGTCTCGTTCCTGCGGGAGGTGAAAGCGCCCGGTCGGCGGCATGACGCTAAGCGTGTCGCCAACCTGCAATTCGTTTGCGGCGAACTCGGAAAACTGACCGCCCGGCTGCACCCGCACGCCGATCTCCAGCGGCCAGCAGCCTTCGGCCGAGCAAATGCTGTAGGTACGTCGCAATGACTTGCCGTCACGCTCGATCTGGATCGGCAGGTGCTGCCCCGGCATGAAGGCGAATTCATCCCGCAAGTCCTCGGGCACGTCCAGCGCAATGCGCACGGAGTCACGCGTTTCATTCGTCTTGGCAGCGACTTTCAAAGGATGGAACTGCTTCATAGGCACTTGAAGTATTCGAAAGGCTCAAGGCAGTCGAGGCAGCGGTACGCCGCCTTGCAGGCGGTCGATCCGAATTCGCTGACGCGTTCTGTCTGGTCGGAATTACATTGCGGGCAGGCGATTGGCCGATCCCGACGCTCGGGCGGCGCAATGCCGTAGATGCGCAACTTGTCGCGCCCTTCTTCGGTGATCCAGTCCGTCGTCCAGGGCGGCGACAACACACGCTTGATCCGGACATCCGCCACACCCCGTTCTTCGAGCGCCGCCACAACGCTCGCCTCGATCACCTCTGTCGCCGGACATCCGGAATACGTTGGCGTAACGGACACCGTCACACCATCGCTGCAATCAACGTCGCGCACGATGCCGAGATCGGTAATTGTGAGCACCGGGATCTCGGGGTCGGCAACTTTGGATAGCCACTCGAAAATTTGTTCGCTGTTGTAGGCCGTCTCTACCACGTCGCCCCCGCGTAGGTGCGTTGCAGGTACTGCAATTCGGCGAGCAGGAAGCCCATGTACTCGCTGTGGCGCCCCGCTTTGCCGCCGCTGGCCATCCACTGGTCGTCGGGCATCTTCAGCGTGGCCTCTTCGACAACCGCCCTGACATCTTCTCGCCACTGCGCTTCGATGATCTCGAGATGTGGGCCATTGAAGACCGCACGCATTTCATCGTCCAGGTCATCCGGCGAGAACATTTCGCCCGTGAACTTCCAGAGATCGTCCAGCGACTGCTGTACGCGATTGTGACTCTCTTCAGTGCCATCCCCAAGCCGCACCAGCCATTGGCTGCTGTGGTGCAGGTGATAGCGCACTTCCTTGATCGCTCGGGCGGCAATCTCCGATATGCCCTCGTCGGTACAGCGAGTTAACGCCTCGAGCAAATGCAGGTACCAGGATTCAAACAGGACCTGGCGCACTGTCGAATTGCCGAAATGGCCGTTTGGCTGCTCCACGAGCAGGAGGTTCTGGTACTCGTGTTCGGGCCTCAGGAACGCCAAATCATCTTCGTCGCGCCCGGCGCCCTCGCACTCCCCCGCGTAGGTATAGAACATCCGGGCCTGGCCAATATAGTCGAGCGAGAAATTGGCATTTGCCAGTTCTTCCTCGAGTTCCGGGCTGGCCGCGACGAGTTCGATCATGCGCTGGCCGAGCACCAGCGCATTGTCGCCGAGGCGAGATGCGTAGGCAGCCATAAGCAGGTTGTCGCTCACAGGTTCTCAACCTCGTCGGGAATCTCGTAGAAAGTTGGGTGACGGTAGATCTTGTCCTCGGCTGGCTCGAAAAACGCCGACGACTCCTCCGGGTCAGACGCAATGATCGTGTCAGAGCGCACCACCCAGATGCTGACGCCTTCCTTGCGACGTGTGTAGGTATCGCGTGCGTTGTTCAATGCCATCTCATCGTCGGCCGCATGGACACTGCCGGCATGCCGGTGGCTAAGGCCCGAGCGGCTGCGTATGAATACTTCGTAAAGTGGCCATTCCTGTTTCATATTTGTTCCCGATCGCGGCCGGTAGCCGCTCCTACGCTGCAGCCGATGCGGCAGCCTTCTTCTCCGCATGAACCCGGGCCGCTTCGCGTACCCAGGCACCGTCGTCCTGCGCTTTGCGGCGCTTTTCCATGCGTTGCTCGTTACACG
This sequence comes from uncultured Woeseiaceae bacterium, assembly GCA_964557165.1. GTDB lineage: Bacteria > Pseudomonadota > Gammaproteobacteria > Steroidobacterales > Woeseiaceae > UBA1847. Next base: position 29,264 of record CAZKZE010000004.1, on the reverse strand, counting down.
GGCCGTTACCCGCGATGACATCGAAAAACTCCTGCCAGTCGATGTCGGAATGTTCGTAGTGCTCAGTTTCCTCGTTGTAGCGCAGCTTGTCGTCGGGCACCGTGAGGCCGAGAAACTCGGCCTGCTGCACAGTGACGTCAATAAACTTCTGACGAAGTTCGTCATTACTGAAGCGTTTGATCTTCCAGGCCATCGACTGCGCCGAATGTTTGGAGGTTGCGTCGTTGGGTCCAAACATCATGAGCGACGGCCACCAGAAACGGTTCAGCGCGTCCTGCGCCATGGCCTTCTGCTCTTCTGTACCACGGCACAAGGTCAGCATGATTTCGTAGCCCTGGCGCTGGTGAAAACTCTCTTCCTTGCAGACGCGGATCATGGCGCGCGAGTACGGACCATAGGAGCAGCGGCACAGCGGAATCTGGTTCATGATCGCGGCACCATCAACGAGCCAGCCGACGGCACCGATATCCGCCCACGACAGCGTCGGGTAATTGAAGATGCTCGAGTACTTCGCCTTGCCGGAGAGCAGGTCGGCGACCATTTGGTCGCGCGACACGCCAAGCGTTTCCGCAGCGCTGTAGAGGTACAGACCATGGCCCGCTTCGTCCTGGACCTTGGCCAGCAGGATCGCCTTGCGTTTCAGCGTCGGCGCCCGCGTCAGCCAGTTGCCTTCGGGCTGCATGCCGATGATTTCGGAATGCGCGTGCTGCGATATCTGCCGGATCAGCGTGCGACGGTACGCCTCGGGCATCCAGTCCTTGGCCTCGATCTTCTCCTCGGCATCGATGCGAGACTGGAATGCGTCGAGCTGTTCCTTCGTTTCGACGCCCGGCTTCGCGGGATCACTCTTTCCTGCCTGATCAAGGCCTTGCGTGTACATACGATTACTCCGGGGAAGCAGTGATCAATGTGTCACGGTTTTCACTGATTTTCAAGATTATCTGTATCACTTCTGGGGCGGAATCACGGGGTCGCTGCTGCTTGCCGAGCGCCCCCGGAACAGCGCGATCAGCTCGCCACGCTGGTTGTGAACTTCGACCGAGTAATAGCCACTGCGGCGACCGCGATAGTCCTCGGTTGCAGACGCTGTAAGCTCGTCGCCGAGCATCGCCGGTCGCAGGAACTCGATGTGTGCGGAGGCGGCGACGGTCAGCTTGTCGTAGGCATTGCACGCAAACGCGAATGCCGTATCGGCAAGCGTGAACGCCAGCCCGCCGTGCAAAACGTCGAATCCGTTCACCATGTCGTCGCGCACCTGCATTCTTGCTATCGCCTTGCCGGGCTCCGGGATCTCGATCGAGATTCCCATGGCCTGTGACGAGCGATCGTTCGCCATCATTGCATCGGCGCATTGTTGTGCCGTTTCGAGATCAGCCATTACTCACCTTTCCTGCTTGTCCGAGCCCGCCGAAACGCTGCATGAACGCCGGCGACGGCGGCGGCAACGGCCCTTCGGCCGTCTCCATCATGTGGTCGAGATACGCATCCGATTGCGCCTGCACCGCCCGGTAGAGATTGCGGCACAACTGGTAGGCCGAGGACCCGTGCCAACCGGATGGCAACAGATCCGCGGGTAGCAGAGGGTCGCGCAACAACACCTTGCGATACTCCTGGATCAGCAGCGTCCGGATCAAAAATGCTGATTTTTCTGTGGCTTGTGCCTTGCCGGACAGCGCTTTGAACACGGGCCGGAAGCACTGCACGAACTCCGCATAACGCGCATCGATCTCATCGAGATTCCAGCTGTTGCGTGCGAGGTCGCGCATGGCGCCCTCGTTGCGAATCGTCTGCCCCTCGATGACGACCAGGGAACCGTCGACGCCCAAACGCCGAATCGTTACGTCGAGATCGGCCAGGTCGGGCGACGGGTGCGCGAGCACGTTGGCGGACATCTGCCCGAAACCGAGCCAACCGCATTCTTTGCGCACGAGCTCCCTGGTCGCGGTGTCGAGCGCCGACAGCAATAACAGGCACCACTTGCCGTCCCAGTGAGCTACGGGTTCACCGTAGATGCGGTGCGTGGCCTGCTCAAAGCGCTCGCGGCCGTCGTCGGTGAGGCTGTAGTAGGAACGACGCCCGATTTGCCGCGACTGCAGCCAGCCGTCCTTCACGAGGCGGAACACGGACGTGCGCACGAGGCGCTCGCTGATGCCGAAATCGGCCATCGTGTTGATCAGGCTGCCCAGCCAAAGCGTGCCACCGCGCGGCGCGATCGAGTCGCCAAACACTGTCGTGATCAGGGATCCCGCGCGCAGGGTCGGGCGCGAGCGGAACTCGTCGACGATCTTCTGGCACTCTTTCTGGACGCTCATATCCGGGTGACCGTACAATCCGATACGAATATTTTCAAATTGCTGCGAGTTTCGTATGACTAACAAGCTTGGCAACCTGGTCCTCGACCGCTGGGTCGACGGTGATGGAGACGGCACTCTCCTGTCGAGTGCCGTGACCGGCGAGCCGGTCGCGAATATCACGAGCGAAGGCCTCGATTTCGCCGAAATACTGAACCACGCGCGCGCCGTCGGCGGCGAGAACCTGCGCAAGATGACGTTCCACGAGCGCGGCGAGATGCTCAAGGCGCTCGCCAAGTACCTGATGGAACACAAGAAAGAACTCTACGCCTTGTCTACCGAAACCGGCGCAACGCGGGGCGACAGCTGGGTCGATATCGACGGCGGCATCTCTACTCTCTTTGTCTTCTCGAGCAAGGCACGCCGTGAGATGCCGAACGACCACGTCTACCTCGATGGCCCACCGGAAGTACTGTCACGCGACGGCACGTTCGTCGGGCAGCATATCTTCACGCCGAAGCTTGGCGCTGCAGTCCATATCAACGCTTTCAACTTCCCGTGCTGGGGCATGCTCGAAAAACTCGGGCCGGCACTGGTCGCCGGCGTACCGGCGATCGTAAAGCCCGCATCAAGTACGGCCTACCTGACCGAACTCATGGTCCGGCGCATCAATGCGTCCGGGATCTTGCCCGAAGGTGCCTTGCAGTTGATCTGCGGCAGCGTCGGCGACCTTTTCGACCACCTGAACTGCCAGGACACGATCGCGTTCACGGGATCGAAAGGTACCGCCGAGTTCCTGCAGCAACATCCGCGAGTCATTAGCGAGTCGGTGGCCTTCACGGCGGAGACCGATTCGCTCAACTCGTCGATCCTCGGCCCCGACGCCCTGCCCGGCACGCCCGAGTTCGATTTGTACATCAAGGAAGTCACGCGGGAGATGACGAGCAAGGCGGGCCAGAAATGTACGGCGATTCGCCGCATTATTGCGCCCGCGACTATTGCCGGTGAGCTCGTCGAGGCGCTCGCGAAATCACTCGGCGAAATACGCATCGGCAACCCGGCCAGCAAGGACGTCGACATGGGCGCCCTCGCCAGCCAGGGCCAGCGCAACGAGGTACGTGCCCGCGTCGATGAACTCGCACAACAGGCCGACATCGTCTACGGGGGCAACGATGAGTTCGATGTCGTCGATGCCGATGCGGAGAAAGGCGCCTTTTTCATGCCGACCCTGCTGCACTGCGAGAAACCACTCACGTCGAGCGCCGTGCATTCGGTCGAAGCCTTCGGCCCGGTCAGCACCGTACTCCCCTACACCAACCTGGATGAGGCGATCGAATTGTCTCGCCTGGGCGAAGGCAGCCTCGCGGGCTCGATCATCACCAACGACAACGCGGTCGCGCGTGAACTCATTCTCGGCACGGCGGCCTATCACGGCCGCATGGTCGTGATTAACCGCCATTGCGCTGCGGAGTCGACCGGGCACGGGTCGCCGCTGCCACACTTGATTCACGGTGGTCCCGGGCGCGCCGGAGGCGGCGAGGAGATGGGCGGCGTCCGTGGCGTCAAGCACTACATGCAGCGCACGGCGATCCAGGGGTCGCCGCAAACACTGACAGCCATCGGCAGTCGCTGGATCCGAGGCGCTGACCAAAATGACCCCGGCGTCCATCCGTTCCGCAAGACCTTCGAGCAACTCGAGATTGGGGACACCTTTGTCTCGGAAGCGCGTGAAATCACTCTTGAAGACATCGAGCATTTCGCGGAGTTCACGGGTGATACGTTCTACGCACACACCGACGATGAAGAAGCGGCTGCAAAGAATCCGTTCTTCGAGGGCCGTGTGGCGCACGGCTACCTGATCGTGTCGTTCGCGGCCGGCTTGTTTGTCGACCCGGACTTCGGGCCGGTGCTCGCGAACTACGGTATCGACGACCTGCGGTTCGCCCAGCCCGTCAACTACGGGGACTCGCTCAAGGTACGGCTGGCCTGCAAGCAGAAAACATTGCGGGCCGGGACCGGCTACGGCGAGGTGCGCTGGGACGCCGAAGTGACCAACCAGGACGGCGAAACCGTTGCCCAGTACGACGTCCTGACCATGGTGGCGACCGACGAGCAGTGGGCATCGGTGCAATAATCTCTATATAATGCGCGCCCTTTGCGGCACACCATCGAAGGATGCGCATGAGCACCATTATCTACACGAAGACCGACGAGGCTCCGGCTCTCGCGACCTATTCGTTTCTGCCAATCATCAAGGCGTTTACTGATGCCGCAGGCATCGACGTGGAAACGCGCGACATCTCCCTCGCGGGCCGCATTCTCGCCAACTTCCCCGAGGGCCTGGCGGCGGATCAGCGCATTGACGATGCCCTCGCCGAGCTTGGCGAACTCGCCAAGACCCCCGAGGCCAACATCATCAAGCTGCCGAATATCTCGGCCTCGATCCCGCAGCTCGTAGCTGCAATCGAGGAACTGCAGTCGCAGGGTTTCGACATCCCGGACTATCCGGAAGAGCCAGCCAACGACACCGAACAAGCCGTCCAGGATCGCTACGCCAAGGTGCTCGGCAGCGCGGTCAATCCTGTGCTGCGCGAAGGCAACTCGGACCGTCGTGTCGCGCTGGCGGTGAAGAACTACGCGAAGGCTCATCCGCACAGAATGGGTGCATGGAGCAGCGACTCGCAGTCGCATGTCGCACACATGGACGACAAGGACTTCTACTCGAGCGAACAGTCGGCCGTCATCGCCAATGCTGGCAATCTGAGTATCGAGCACGCAGATGACAATGGCAATGTGACGGTGCTGCGCGAAGCAGTACCGGTGCTCGACCATGAAGTCGTGGATTCATCGGTCATGGATTGCGCCGCACTCAGCGAGTTCTTCACCCGCGAAATCGACGCGGCCAAAGAGGAAGGTGTGCTGTTCTCCCTGCACCTCAAAGCGACCATGATGAAGGTCTCGGACCCGATCATGTTCGGCCACTGTGTGCGGGCCTATTACGGCGATGTTTTCGCGAAGCACGGCAAAGTGTTTGACGAGCTGGGCGTCGATGCCAACAACGGCATCGGCGACGTCTACGCGAAGATCGCGGACCTGCCCGAGGCGCAACGCGCCGAGATCGAGGCTGACCTCAACGCCGTGTACGAAACGCGCCCGCCGCAGGCGATGGTCGATTCGGACAAGGGCATTACGAACCTGCATGTGCCAAGCAACGTCATCATCGATGCCTCGATGCCTGCGGCAATTCGTACGTCAGGCCAGATGTGGGGCCCCGACGGCGCGCTTGCCGATACCAAGATGGTTATTCCCGATCGCAGCTATGCCGGGATCTACCAGGAAATCATGCAGTACTGCAAAGATCACGGCGCGTTCGACGTAACGACAATGGGCAACGTCTGCAACGTCGGACTCATGGCACAGAAAGCCGAGGAATACGGTTCTCACGACAAGACCTTTGAAATCGCATCGGCCGGCACCGTCCGGGTTGTCGATGCTGACGGCAATGTCGTCATGGAGCACGCGGTTGACCAGGGCGACATCTGGCGCATGTGCCAAACGAAGGACCTGCCGATTCGCGACTGGGTCAAGCTTGCGGTGACGCGCGCTCGTGCGACCGGCGATGCCGCGATCTTCTGGCTGGATGAGAATCGCGCTCATGATCGCAACCTGATCGAGCTGGTGAAGAAGTACCTGGCAGATCACGACACCGAGGGACTCGATATTCGTATCGAGTCGCCGGTCGAAGCCATGCGTTCGACGCTCAAACGCGTTGGTGCTGGGCAGAACACGATCTCCGTAACGGGCAACGTGTTACGTGACTACCTGACGGACCTGTTCCCGATTCTCGAGCTCGGCACGAGCGCCAAGATGCTGTCGATCGTCCCTCTGCTCGCCGGTGGCGGGCTGTATGAAACCGGCGCTGGCGGTTCCGCACCAAAACACGTGCAGCAGTTCGTTGCAGAAGGACACCTGCGCTGGGATTCGCTCGGCGAGTTCCTCGCGTTGGCCGTCTCGATTGAAGACCTCGCCGACAAGACCGGCAGCCAGTCGGCACGCATCATTGCCAATGCGCTGAACGACGCGAACAGCCGCTACCTCGACGAGAACAAGTCGCCGTCACGCAAGGTCAATGAGCTCGATAATCGCGGCAGTCATTACTACCTCGCGATGTATTGGGCGCAGGCCATGGCCGAGAGCCACGATGATGCCGAACTTGCTGCGCGTTTCGCTGGCGCGGCACAGGCACTGGCCGATAGCGAGGAGACCATTCTCGCGGAATTGCTCGCTGCCCAGGGCGCTCCGGTCGACATCGGCGGCTACTACCAACCGAACGAGGAACTCGCGACGGCAGCGATGCGGCCCAGTGCGACGCTGAACGCAATTATCGACTCTATTTAGGCTCTAACTATTTGATTATCAATTGATTTCGCCCTAACTACTGTATATAATTACAGGTCTAATTCACGTGCAAGGACTGCCATGAAAACGGACCTGATCCCCATCGAGGAGCTTGACCAGGGCATCCTCAATCTCTGTACCCGCATCAACGCGGCCACCTATGAATTGCTCGTGCTCATTCGCCAGTTCGACGAGCGCGCCGGCTACTACAAGTGGGGCCTGCACAACTCGGCCGAATGGCTGGCATGGCGTTGCGACCTGAGCATGACGACCGCGCGCGAGAAGGTTCGCGTGGCCCATGCCTTGAAGACCCTGCCAGGGATCACCGAAGCATTTTCGACCGGCGAATTGTCATATACGAAGGTCAAGGAGCTGACGCGTGTCGCAACTCAGGAAAATGAGGACAAACTTCTCACGTTTGCATTGCGGCACACGGCAACGGTAGTAGCAGAGTACTGCCGTGAATTGCGTTTCGGCTTACCAGATTCGACGGACATTGCTGCCCGCGCCTATGCCAATCGATCGTTGCGCGTACGACGCGATCATCAACGCGGGATGATGACGGTGACAGTTGAATTGCCCATCGATCAGGGCGAGCTTCTCGAGAGGGCATTAGACAAGGCGCGTGACGACGAGATGTTGGCAATTCCGGACCTGGTTGATACGTCCTGGTCAACGCGCCAGGCCGATGCATTCAACAACATGGTCAGTGAGTACCTTTCCGGAAACTCAACGTCGGGCAGTAACTCGGACAACTACCTTGTGACCATTCATGTCGATCAGTCCGCCTTGGCAGGAGACGAAGGACGCTCGGCGATTCCCATCGAGTCGGTAAAACGCCTCTGCTGTGATGGCAAGACGGTTGTCCTAACAGAGAACGACAAGGGCGAGCCATTGAGTATTGGTCGTAAGTCACGTGTTATTCCAAAGGCAATCGAACGCGCCTTACGTGCCCGGGATAACGGGTGCTGCCAGTTCCCGGGCTGTAACAACCATCGATTCCTGCACAGCCATCATGTCGAGCACTGGTCGAATGGTGGCGAAACATCTCTAGATAACCTGATGCTCCTGTGTGCAAAGCATCACACGCTCGTACACGAAGGCGGCTTCCGCATCGAGAAGGATTACCAACATCGCTGGTACTTCCTACGACCCGACGGCATCGGCCTGCCTGATAGTGGTTATGTTTCCAGGCCGTACGAAAATCCTCCCGCGGGAGGATTGTTGAGCGTCGCGGAAAGAACGGTTAAGGAACCTCCCCCGCCGCGATACTTGCATTAGTAGCCCGCCGCCAATCCCCGAAAAGTCCAATTCAGCCGTCCGTCAAGCAAAGGAGCGAATAACCTCGCGTAAAATCCCTGGCCCGTAAGCAGTCATTCGCCATTTGATACACTCAGATGCCATGACTCTATCTGATCTCGCAAACCTGGTTGAAATTGTCGGCGTCCTGGCGATTGTTTTCGGCATCTTCTTCGGCCTTATACAACTCAGACAGCATCGAAAACAAAGCCGCGATATGGCGATTTTGGAGCTGGCCCGATCGTTCGAGGAACCGGAGTTCACGGATGCTTACATTCTTGTTACGAGTCTCGAGGCTGGCATAAGCGATGAAGATCTCCGCTCCAGGGGTCCGGAGTACGTCGCTGCTGCCATGCGGGTCGGCTGGAAGTTCGAGACCGTTGGTGTGCTGATCTACAAACGTGTAGTCCCGATGGACGCAATGGCTGATCTCGTCGGTGGCTTTTCACTCAAGATGTGGTCAATCCTCGGTGACTGGGCCGAGGAAATGCGCCAGAAGGAAAATCAGCCGGAGTTCTTTGAATGGTATCAATGGCTCGTTGAAAGGCTCGTAGAGCGCGGTGAACCAACTCGTGAGCCGGCCTATGTGGCTAACCGGATGTGGCGCGAGTTGAACTAAGCCTGAATCCGCTCCTGGACAGCGAAGAGTTACTGGGCAGCAATCCAGTTATCGACCGTCTCCTCAAGCACTGCGATCGGCAGTGAACCATTACCTACAACGATGTCGTGAAACCGCCGGATGTCGAACTCGGCGCCGAGCTCGGCTTCGGCCCTCGCTCGCAGTTTGCGAATCTTCAGCTCACCAATTTTGTAGGACAGCGCCTGGGCAGGCCAGGTGATGTAGCGATCAATCTCGTTATTAATATCCGTGACGCTCAACGCGGTGTTCGCCAGCATGAAATCCACAGCCTGCTGACGGGACCAACCGAAGGCGTGCATGCCCGTATCGACGATCAGTCGGCAGGCGCGCCACGCTTCATAGGTTAAACGGCCGAAATCGCTGTAAGGGTCCGTGTAGAACCCCATCTCCTTGCCGAGGCGCTCGGAATAGAGCCCCCAACCTTCACCGAACGCTGAGTGGTTCAGATTCCGCCGAAACTCGGGCAGGTCAAGTTCCTGGCCGAGTGTCGATTGCAGGTGATGACCGGGCACGCCTTCATGCAGCGACAGGGACTCAAGCGTATACAGTGGCATGCTCTTCAAATCGCCGGTCTTGACGAAGTAGCTTCCCGAGTCCGTGCCATCCCCGGTTGGCGCTACGTAGAACGCCCCGCGAATCGGGTTACCAACAATCTTGTAAGGCGCACGTGGCAACAGCGTAAAGAAGCGCGGTGCTTCGCCCTCCGCGGTCTTGCTGATCAGCGCGACCCTGCCCAGCAGCTCCTGGTCGGACTTGGCATAGAACCTCGGGTCTTCTCTGAGGAATTCGACGAATGACCTGAAGTCGCCGTCGAAACCGACAGCGGTGATGATCTCCTCCATCTCTTCGCGAATACGGCTCAGCTCTGCAACACCGATCTCATGTATCTCTGCCGCCGTCATGTCGGTCGTCGTGAAGTAGCGAATCAAGTACTGATAGTAGTCATCGCCGCCGGGAAGTGACGTGACAGCCACTTCTTCGCGGCAAGCTGGCAGGTACTCGTTGACAAAAAAGTCCAGTAACTCTTCATAGCCGGGTACAACCACCGTGCTGATCAACTCGGTGCCCTTGCTGGTGTAATCCGCTCGCTGGTCGTCGTTCACGATGCCGGGAAAGCGCGTAAACGGCACGTACAGGCGGCTGTGCTCCGCCTCGGCAACGATATGTTCCTCGATTGTCCCTGCAATGCCGGAAATACTGCCGCAATAGTGCGTGTAACCCGCCTCAATCCCGTCGCGCATTGCCTCGATGTACTCGCGGTTATACCGCGTGAAATCAGCCAGGCTCACGAGGTAGTCGTCGTAGTCGCCAGCCGAAAGAAACGACATGTTCGACGGCGCTTCCGCATAGTAAGTGTGATAACCGAACATGCTGGTCATCGGGAAGAAGTGACCGCGTTGCTCGTAACTCTCACGCTCGGTCTCGCGCTCGTACTTGAAGATGCGGTACGACATCTGGTCGTCCGCGTTTAGTTCATCAATGTTGATCCCGGCAAGTTTGTCGAGTACGGCCTCATTGAATTGCTGGCGCCTCGCACGAGCCTCGGGCGTATGTTCGGAGAGCTTGCCATCCATTCGCCAGGCATCGGGATCCGTGCGAAAGAAGATCTTTTCCGCGGTTGCCGCAGCCCAGTGTTCATCAAGCAGATCGTGAAACGCGGCTGTCGCATCCGAACTCTTGTCAGAGTCGGGTGGCGAACACGCTACCAGTATGAACGTGAAAATTATTACCGCGAGTAGCTTGAAAGTACGCATCTGGAGCCCCCAGTTTTGGCGTGACGTAGTTGTTATTTGAATGGCAACGCCGTGTCTGCCTTGATCTCCTTCAGCACGATATTCGACCGCACTTGCGAGACACCCGGAAGACGAAAAATGAAATTATCGAGGAACGCATTATAGGCATCGATATCCTCGGCCACGACGTGCAGGTGAAAATCCGCCTCGCCGCTCGTGGCGAAACATTGCAGCACTTCGGGATGGCGCCGCACTTCCTTGATGAAGCGCTCGACGTTCTTCTGCTCGTGTCGTGCGAGCGACACGTGCACAACGGACGAGAACTCGAACCCGGCCTTGCGGGTGTTCACGATCACCGCATAACGATCGATGATCCCGGCTTCCTCGAGGCTCTTGACTCGGCGCCAGCAGGCCGAGCTCGACATCCCGGTCAGCTCACCGAGCTCCTGCATGGTCAAGCGACTGTCGTTCTGCAGCTCGGAGAGAATTCTGCGGTCTTTGGCATCAAGCATCAATATTATCCCGCTTTTCTGACATATACGGGATAGTATACCGAAATATAGTCATTTACCGGGATGATTGGCACCCAATCGCAGCCGATATCGACGATACTGTGCGGCTATGCTCGACAACTACGAACTTATCGACCGTTATCGCCGCGAGTCAGGGCGGGTTCTCCTCACAGGCACCCAGGCACTGGTTCGCATTCCAATGATGCAGCGCACGCTCGACATCGCCGCGGGACTCAATACCGCAGGCTTTGTCAGTGGCTACCGCGGCTCGCCGCTCGGCATGGTCGACCAGGAACTCTGGCGTGCGAAATCGTTTCTTGCCGAAAACGATATCGAGTTCCTGCCCGCGGTTAACGAAGACCTGGCAGCTACGGCAATCCTCGGCTCCCAACAGGTAGAAACCGATCCCGACAAAACCGTCGATGGCGTATTCGGTATCTGGTACGGAAAAGGCCCGGGCGTTGATCGCGCAGGCGATGCACTCAAACACGGCAATGCTTACGGCAGCTCACCACACGGTGGCGTGCTCGTCGTCGCTGGCGATGACCATGGCTGCATCTCGTCGTCGATGCCGCATCAGTCCGACGTTGCTTTCCTGACATTCATGATGCCGCACCTGAACCCGGCCAGCGTCGCCGAGTACCTCGAGTATGGGCTGTACGGCATCGCGTTGTCGCGCTTCTCGGGCATGTGGGTCGGCTTCAAGGCCATCTCGGAGACGGTTGAGTCCGCGATGTCCATTGAACTACCGCCCTACCCTCAGTTCGTCACACCCGACGACTACGAGGTACCGGCTACCGGATTGCATTACCGCTGGCCGGACTTCCCGGGACCGCAGATCGAAGAACGTCTCGAGGAAAAGAAAGCGGCGACACTTGCGTTCGCGGCGGCCAACCCAATTGACCGTAAGATTTTCGACGTGCCCGATGCGCGCTTTGGCATCGTCACGACCGGCAAGGCGCATCTCGACCTCATGGAGGCGCTGCGCTTGCTCGGCATTTCCGAAGCAGAGGTGCGCAAGATCGGCATCGACGTGTACAAGGTGGGCATGGTCTGGCCGCTCGAGCACCAGGGCGCACTCGATTTTGTACAACGCAAGCACGAAGTGCTCGTCATCGAAGAAAAGCGCGGCATCATCGAGAGCCAGTTCAAGGAGCACTTCTACGACTACCCTGGCCGCAAACCGCAACGGATGGTGGGCAAGGAAGACGAAAACGGCGCACGACTGGTTCCCTGGATCGGGGAACTGTCGCCCTTGCTCCTCGCACCGATCGTAGCCAGCCGTCTCGACCATGAATTTGGCGGCAGCCGATTCCGCGAGCGAGCGGACAGGCTGCAGAGTCTGCAAGGACAGGTGATCGAGGTTGGCGGCGCCAAGCGCATGCCCTACTTCTGCTCGGGTTGCCCGCACAACACGTCAACCAAGGTCCCGGAAGGCTCGAAAGCCCTGGCAGGCATCGGCTGCCATTTCATGGCGAGCTGGATGGAGCGCGATACCGACGGCCTGATCCAGATGGGGGGCGAAGGCGTCAACTGGATTCCCCGCTCGATCTTCAATGGCAAGAAACACGTGTTCCAGAACCTCGGTGACGGCACGTTTTATCACTCCGGTTCGCTCGCGATTCGCCAGGCCATCGCAGCCGGCACCAACATCACGTACAAGATTCTCTATAACGACGCCGTCGCCATGACGGGCGGCCAGCCGGTCGACGGCCCCTTATCCGTACAGAGCATCGCCCATGCCGTGCGGGCCGAAGGGGTCGATCGTATTGCGCTCGTCTCCGATGAGCCCGAACTCTTTGACGCTTCGGAATTCCCGACCGGCATGAGCATTTCGCATCGCCGTGAGATGGATGCCGTACAGCGCGAACTTCGCGATATCCCCGGCGTCACGGTGCTGGTCTACGCACAGACCTGTGCAACGGAGAAACGCCGGCGTCGTAAGCGCGGCAAACTTGAAGACCCGCAAAAGTTCGTCGTCATCAACGACCTCGTCTGCGAAGGATGCGGCGATTGCTCGATCGAATCGAATTGCCTCTCGGTTATGCCGAAAGAGACGCCATTCGGCCGCAAGCGTCAGATCGATCAGGATAGCTGCAACAAAGACTACTCCTGCCTGAACGGCTTTTGCCCAAGTTTCGTAAGCATAGAAGGCAACATTCAGCGCCCGTCGGCCGCGAGCCGATATGACGAGCAGTTACAGACACTGGCCGCCGCGCTACCCGACCCGGAAATACCGGAAATCGATTCTTGTTACGACGTCCTGGTAACCGGCGTCGGCGGCACCGGTGTTATTACGGTTGGCGCACTGATCACGATGGCTGCGCACCTGGAACGCAAGGGCGCAAGCGAACTCGACTTCATGGGGTTTGCGCAAAAGTTTGGCCCGGTACTCAGTTACCTACGCATCGGTGAACAGCCCGCGGACATCAACCAGGTTCGTATCGAACCGGCTCGAGCGGACGCCTTGATCGGCTGCGACCTCGTGGTGAGTTCATCACCCAAAGCGTCGATTACTTACCAGAAGGATCACACGCGTGCGCTCCTCAATACCGCGGAAATGCTGACCGGCGATTTTGTCCGGTATCGAGACGCGAGCCTGAATGCCGACGAGCGCGTCGCCGCTATCGAGAACGCGGTCGGCCGCGAGCGAGTGAAGACCGTCGACGCTAATCGACTTGCGCACCGCCTGATGGGCGACACGATCTACGCCAATGTCATGATGGTTGGTGGCGCATGGCAAATGGGGCTCATCCCGGTATCGCTCGACGCGCTGCTGCGCGCGATTGAGCTGAATGGCGTCAAGATAGAGGAAAACAAACAGGCCTTTACCTGGGGACGCATAGCCGCTGCCAATGCGGATGCGATCCACGATCTTCTCGGTGAAAATGATACCGGGGCCGGCGAGTCGCTGGACGACATGATAGCGCGACGCCGCGAGTTTCTTGTCGACTACCAGGATGCGGAGCTCGCAGACAGATACGTTGCACTCGTGGAGCGCGTGCGTGAAGCGGAACGAGCGCTCGCAGGTGACGAAGCGTTGAGCCGCAGTGTCGCGGATGCGTACTTCCGGTTGCTGAGTTACAAGGACGAGTACGAGGTCGCCCGTCTACACACCCGTCCTGAATTCCTGCAGACCATTCGCGACGAATACGGCAGCAAATCAAAACTGCGTTTCCACCTGGCGCCCCCGTTGTTTGCGCGCAAGAAAGATGCGCGTGGCAGACCGCTGAAAAAAGAGTTCGGCGGCTGGATGCTGCCGGTGTTCAGGGTACTTGCTCGAATGCGCGGCCTGCGCGGCACGGCGTTCGACCTGTTTGGTTACACGGCCGAGCGCCGCATGGAACGCAAGCTGATACGCGAGTTTGAGTCCATGCTCGACTTGTCACTCGCGGAGTTGACCGCGGACAAGCGCGAGAATCTGAATGCCCGCGTTGACCAGTTCCGCGAGTTGCGTGGCTACGGGCCGGTCAAAGAGGCTGCCATCGAGGGTATGCGTGCCTAAGGGTGGAACCCGAACGCGGATCCAACGTGCATCGATGCCACCAGGAAGATCGCAGCCACTGCAAAGAACTTCAGCAGTAACGGGCCAACAAATTTGAACCACGCCACGTACGGCACCTTACCGAGTGCAAGGGCACCCATGACGAGTGCGCTCGTTGGAACGATCATGTTGGTGAAGCCGTCCCCAAACTGGAACGCGAGCACAGCGGTTTGCTGCGGCACGTCGGTCAAGGTTGCGAGTGGCGACATGATTGGCATCGTTACGAAAGCCTGACCACTACCCGACGGGATAAAGAAATTACAGACCGTCTGCACGACGAGCATGCCGAGTGCCGATGCCTCGGCCGGCAGCCCCTCGAGAAGACCCGCGATCGAGAACACGACTGTGTCGATAATCTGGCCATCGGTCATAACGACTTCGATCGTGCGCGCAAAACCGACGAGCAACGCCGCGGGTGTCATCGCGGCGGCGCCTTCCAGGAAGGTACGACTGGTATCCCCGGCCGATAATCCGGCAATGATCGCGGCCAGCAGTCCGACACCGAGGAAGATCGCATTGAGTTCAGTGATGTACCAGTGGTGCTCCGAGACGCCGTAGACGAAGCCGACGAGGCCAAGAATAAAGACGGACAGGATCGCGACGCGGCGTGGTGTCATCTGGATATCGTCCGGGGACTCGAAGCCATTGCTGTAGTCGACGTGCGCGACCAGGCTGGTCGACGGGTCCGCCTTGACGCGCATCGCGTAGCGGTAGATATGGTGGAACGCGATCGCAAGGAACACGATCATCATGGCAAAGCGCAGCGCCCAGCCCGAGGTCAGCGGGACATTCGCAATATTCTGCGCGATGAGTACGCCGAACGGGTTGATACCCGCACATGCCCACCCAACGCCATACGGAACCCACACCATGCCCATGGCGACGATGGCATCCATGCGCATCGCGAGACACATCGTGACGATGATCGGCACGAGCGGCACGTACTCCTCGCCCATGCCGATCGTAAACGAGCCAATACTGAACAATAGGAGGCAGCCGCCGATCAGTATCCATGGGCTGTGTCCGAGTTTCTCGACCGCCCGGTGCAATGCGGCATCGATCGCGCCCGTCTTGCGGAGGACGGCGATAACACCACCGACCAGGAAGATCAGGAAGATGATGCCCTGTGCCGATGAAAGGCCCTCGCTGATCGCCATCAGGAAATGCCAGGCCGGTAATGTGACGCTGTCCTCGGCCGACAGGACTGCGTAGGTGCCATCAACTACCGCCATGCGGTCCGGCTGGTCCGGAACGGGCGCGCGTTCGAACTGGCCGTGCGGAATGACGTATGACAGCAGTTGTGCGAATACAATGAACGAGAAAATCAGAACGAGCGAATCGATCGACCAGTTTCTTTTTGTCATTCTTATAGTCCGGGCGTGATCAGTCTGCCCAGCATAGCGAAGCCATCAGCGCGACGCGAATCAGGTCACTTTCGAGCGTCGTCGATACCTACTACGGTCGAACCGTGCTTGAGGCTCTGGGTATCTTCGTAACCACCGCGCCAGTTTCGCAACTGGTCGGCCGGCATTGGTCTTGCGATGAAGTAACCCTGCACGAGGTCGCAACCCAGTCGGCGCACGATCGCGTATTGCTGATCGGTTTCGATACCCTCGGCCACGACCTCGAGGTCCATTGCCTTACCGAGCGCGATGATCGCCTCGACGACCTTGGTATCGGCCTTGGGGTCCGACAGTTGCGCTATGAATGCCCGGTCGATCTTGAGGGTCTGCACGGGAAGCTGTGCCAGGTAGCTCAGCGACGAATAGCCGGTGCCGAAATCATCGATGTGGATACCCACGCCATACGCGGCCAGGTCATCGAGAACCGGCTGGGCAATCGTAAGATCCTCAAGCAGGACTGTCTCTGTGAGTTCAAGATTGATCAGTTTCTTGTCGACCGCGGCTTCCGTCAGAATGCTCTTGATCAGGCTGACGAGGTTGGTATTTCGTAGCTGGTGAGCCGACAGGTTGACGCTGACGGGAATGTCCCAGTCCCCTTCCTCACGCCAGCGAGCGACATCGGCGCAAACGGTGTTCATGATCGATTCGAACAGCACATCGGAAATACCCATTTCCTCACTGAGTGGAACGAAGTCAGACGGCGGCACGACCGATCCATCCGGCCGCGTCCAGCGAGCCAGTGCTTCCAGGCCTGCGAGATCGCCGGTTTTGGTGCACTGCTGCGGCTGGTAATGTGCGATGACCTGGCCACTATCGATCGCTCCGCGCAGCTCTGCCTCGAGGTCGAACTTGTGGCGCGCGCGATAGCGCATTTCGCTGTGGTAATAGGTGATGGCGCAGTCCAGGCTGCGCATCGAACGATGCAGCGCCGCCTCCGCGCATCGAAATACGGACTTGGCGTCACGCCCGTGGACAGGATGCCAGGAAACACCAATCGCGGCTTTGAGAAACAGGTCGCGACCGTTGATCAGGAAGGGTTCCTCGACCGTTTGCTTGACCATCTCGGCGAGCGCACGAATGTCCGAGTCCAAATCAATGCCGGGCACCAGCACGGCGAATTCATCCGAACCGAAACGCCCGACGATCGCCTTCTGTCCGCTAGCTTCTTCGACAAACGTCCGACTCAAACGGTTGCCGATTGAACGCAGCAGTTCGGTCCCCGACTCGTAGCCCATCGTCTCATTGATGAAACTGAAGCGCTCGATATCGAGCAAGACGACGACAGTGTCACCCTCGGTGTCCTCAGCCTTGCTGATCAGGTTCTTGAGCTCTTCGATGAGCAGCAACTGGTTGGGCAGGCGAGTAACCATGTCGAAGTAAGCAATCTTCTGCAATGCCGCGGTGCGTTCCTCGACGCGGCGTTCCAGATCTTCGTTCGCCTGGCGCAGCGCCATGTCGGCATGCCATTTACCGCACAGTGCTGCGGCAAGCTGACGGCACTCGGCGCCGAGGAAGGGTTTCTTGAAAAAGAAGACCTTGTCCGAAGGCGGAATCTCTTTGCCCAGGTTATCGGGATCAATACTCAGCGACCCCGTCACGATGACGATATTAACGTTTGGATCCAGCTCGCGAATTTGTTTGGCCGAGGTAATACCGTCCTGGCCCGGCGGTAAGCGGATATCGATGAAGACGATCGAATACGGACTACCTGCTGCGATGGCCGCTTCGACGGCTTCGACGGCGGCATCGCCCTGGTTGCGCGAGTGAACTTCAAATCGCGCCGCGCCCTTCTCATCTGTTTCCTCACCAAAAAGGACTTTCTCGAGGTCGCCGAGCGTAGTCGTCGCGATATCAGGCTCGAAGTCCTCGCCAAGGCAGCGGACGTATTCGGCAATCAGCTGTGCGTCATCGTCAACGACAAGCACGCGATTGGTCGATGTGTCTTTAGTCTCAGGCATTTCCATCCCCGTCAGTGCTCACGCATCATGGTTACAACGTCATCGGCGAGCTGCGTAAACGACAGCGGTTTATTGAAATAGTGCAATCGCATTGGCGGCGGAACGCGCCGCTGAAGCTCCTCGAGCGGAACATCTGAATAGCCGGTTACGAATACGATTTCGACGTCGGGATCCAGTGCGCGAATCGCGCTGCCCGCTGCCACACCATCGATGCCGGGAGGCATCCTTACGTCGAGAATGATCACATCGAACGGGGTGCCTTTCTCCGCTGCCGCTGCGGCCTGCCGGACCGCGTCTTCGCCCTGGTTACAGGCAACGATATCGAATTTCGGCTGGTCAACGATATCCTCCACCGGATCGAAGAGCTCGGCTGCGAGTTCGTTGAGCGCCTTCATATGATTCGTGGTCTCCTGCTCCCCGAACGCATCGCGATAGCACTCGAGGACGTGCTCGTCGTCGTCCGCCACGAGCACGCGTATGAATTCCTGGTTTTCCACGGTGTACATACTCAGCCCCCCTGTGCCGCCGGCAGCAACACATGAAATTCGGCCCCCTGCCCCAGGCCGCGACTTTCAGCCCGGATACGTCCGCCCATACTCGCGACCGCATTGGCGCACCAATGCAAGCCCAGCCCATTCGTTTCTGCCTCGGTCTTCGAGGTGAAACCTCGCTGGAAGATTCTCTCGCTCGTGTTCTCATTGAATCCGCCGCCATTGTCACGAATGGTCAGGCGGACCATCTCCTGGTCGTCAAGTGTCTCGGTCGCGGCCTCAATGTGGATACGGCCTTCGGGAGCTTTTGAACGCTGGATGGACTCGTAAGCATTGAGAATCAGGTTGCCGAGTACCTGCAGCAGGCCAATGCGGTGCGCCGTGACCGCGAAGGTGTCGAGCCCGTCCAGAATTTCGAGGTCAACGCCGGGCCGAGCGCCCCGCGGAATAACGTGGACAGCTTCATCGACGACTTCGTCTACGCCAAGCGTCTCCGCTATCGGTGCCACGTTCGCAAATTTCTCCTGGTCGGCGAGTATTCCCTCGATCTGACGGGCCTGTGAGGTCGCTACTGCCAGGTCTTCAGTCGCAGCTTCGCCGACTCCAGCCACATGCCTGAACGATGCGTCGATGTACTGGAGGAATTTCTCCCTGCGCTCGTGCGTACACTCCGGATCCGCGATCTGCGCCGTCGCCTCTTCGATACGCAGGTTATCGGCCACTTTGAATGATCGACCCAGGCGTTCAAGTCCATTGATCATCGGCGTCATTGCATTGCGGATGTTGTGCAATACCTCGGCGGCCGTATCGGCTTTGCCCGCCTTGAATGACTGGTCGAGCAACGCCTGGCGTGCGTTGTGAACCTCGCCTGTCAGGTCATCAAACTGGTGTGCCAGTGCACCGATCTCATCGTTGCTCTGGACCGGCATGCGATGTAGCAGGTTGCCGCTTTGTCGAATCTCCGTCATATGCCCGGCGAGCCTTTCGATCGGCTTGAGGATGGTGACACGCAGCA
Organism: uncultured Woeseiaceae bacterium; assembly: GCA_964557165.1. Classification (GTDB taxonomy): domain Bacteria; phylum Pseudomonadota; class Gammaproteobacteria; order Steroidobacterales; family Woeseiaceae; genus UBA1847. The sequence goes on along the minus strand of CAZKZE010000004.1, from coordinate 9,980 downwards.
TGACCCAGACGAATACCGTGACCAGCAGACCCGCCACGGTGAGGAACAGCAGGGCCAGGCTAACCGTCTGTCCACCGAGACCGGAGATGCTGCGAGGCGTCTGACTGTGCAAGGTCAGCAGTGCATTGCCGTGGATGTCTGCGAGGACCTTGCGGCCCGAGATTCCATCAGCCTGTACTTCAAATGTGGGACTGCCGAGGGGCGCTGCCAAACCCGCCGCTTCATCGTCGAGATCCCAGTACATGTCCACTTCCGTCCGATCGCGCAGACGGCCGAGCCGTGCATCATCGAGGAACTGGCCCATGACCAGTACGCCGGCAACCGGACCTGCGTCGTCCGACCGCAAAATGGGTCGAGAACTGACCAGGACCGGCCCGAGACGGGTAGCGACGTACCCTGCCGTGTGAACATCGGCTCGGTCTTGCGACGTCAACAATGGCGCAGCAGCATCACCTGGCGAAAATATGCCAAGTGCGGTGATGGGTTGCTGTTCCCCATCAACCAGCAACTGCGCCCACACAGGCCGGTCGTCAAGCGCATACACCGCCATGAAATCGAGGCCGAGATTATCGAGCGTCGGGCGGACGAGGTTCGAGCGCTTGAACCCGGGATTTTCCCCGCGGACGTAGTCGTGAATATCGTCCCAGGGCGCCCAGTCGGCGGTAACCGCTTCAAGATTGTCGAGGTCCGTTCGTAAGGCCATTTCGGCGCGTTTGAGGTCCGACTTCGCCGCCGTCATCTCGAGGTCGTCGAAGGCCGGCATGATGACCTGGCGCAGAATCAACCAACTCGCCACAATGAACATGCAAATCAACACCGCAAGCGTCAGTGACGCCTTGGTCTGTAGTGGCAGCGATGTGGCACGATTTGACATAAACTGGCGTGAGTTCCACGCAGAAATTTGACAATAAGGCCCACAGTTTACGAATCGGACGCCTTTAGCGGCGTGACGCAGTGCTCTTTCCAGCGGATCCTTGTGGTACCTTACGCGGCGAAAAGAAACCCAAAAAACCGAGCGACATCATGCCCCTATTCAAGCGAACCCCAAGCGAATACTTTTTCCGGCGTTTTGTGCTCAAGCAATACTCGTCCAACCTGCTGGTCGACATGAACCTGGAGGCAAAGGCGCAAACGCTCGAGTACATCAAGGCCAATATGATTGATGCTCCATATTTTGAGAAGCATCAAGCACTTGTGAAGTACACACTCGAGCAGGTTTCGAAGGATGGCCTCTGCCTTGAGTTCGGCGTCGGCCGCGGCAAGTCCATGCGCTGGATTGCGCCGATGGTCAAAGGCACCGTCCACGGATTCGACTCGTTCGACGGCATCCAGGAATACTGGAATGGTAATCCCGTCGGCGCGTTCGCGCAGAAAGAACTGCCGAAAGTTCCCGACAACGTCGAGTTCGAGATCGGCTATTTCGATGCCACCCTGCCCGGTTTCCTCGAAAAACACGCGGATCCGGTCGCGTTTCTGCACGTCGATTGCGACCTGTATTCATCCACCGTTACGATTTTCGAGGCGCTGGGACCGCGACTGCAGCCCGGCGCCGTCGTCCTGTTCGACGAGTACTACAACTTTCATCGGTGGCAGCAGCACGAGTTCAAGGCATTCCAGGAATACGTTGAGCGCTCCGGCGTAAAGTACGAGTACCTCGCGTTTTCCGTGACTGGCCAGCAGGTTGCTGTGCGCATTCTCGAGAACCCGGAGTTCAAGGGCTAACCTATCGGTGAGGAGGGCCGCATGACTGACCGTGCAGAAACCAATCGCGACGAACTGCCATTCGTTGCGCCCTGCCGCGATCTATCACCCTGGGCACCATTTAAATGGGTAAAACTCGGCATCAAGGATCTCCTGCAGGCCCCTCAGCACAGCATCGCGTATGGCGTTACCGTCGCACTGATGATTGGAATCGTCTGCATGCTTGCCTGGTTCCGTGGCAGCCAATGGTTCATGTTCGCGATGATCGGCGGCTTCGTGTTCCTGGCGCCCCTGACGTGTATCGGTCTCTATGCCATCAGCGCTCAGCTGGAACGCGGCCAGAAGCCGGTAATGGCTCGCAGTGCGCGTGCGGCCTGGAAACGCCACTTCGGCAACGAGATGATCTTTGCGCTCGCCCTGCTGGTTATCTTCCTCGTGTGGGCGCGGGCCGCGGTTATGGTCAGCGTTTTCTTCCCGACTGACGGTACCCCGACCGTTGGCGACTGGGTCGCTTATCTCGGCTTCGGTTCGGCCGTCGGCGCCGTGTTCGCCACGGTGACGTTTTCGGCGAGCGCGTTCTCGCTGCCGATGATCATGCATCGGGATGTTGACAGCGTGACGGCCATCGTGACCTCGGTGAACGCTGTATTGCGCAACAAGTGGGCGATGCTCGTGTGGCTCGCGATCATTGTGGTGTCACTCCTGGTTGGCGTCGCCACCGCGTTCGTAGGCCTGATTGTTATCGTACCTGTCATCGGCTACGCGGCCTGGCACGGCTACCTCGAGACCATTGACGCGGACGAGTTTCCACGTCATGAAGTCGGTATAACCTCGGTGCCGCGTCCTGATAGGCCGGCTGAGGAAGCATCCGACGAGGACGCCCAGTCCTGACTTGGACAACGTGATACAGCGGCGGGCAGGCGTGTACCTGCACCTGACTTCGCTGCCCGGTGCCTATGGAATCGGGGAAATCGGTGCTGCAGCCCGTGGCTTCGTGGACACGATGCGCGCCATGGAGCTCTCGGTGTGGCAATTCCTGCCGCTCGGACCCACAGCTTATGGCGATTCTCCCTACCAGCCGCTGTCGACGTTCGCCGGCAACGAGATGCTCGTCGATATTGCCGACCTCGTTGATCTCGGGCTCCTGGCCGACGACGAAGTCTCGGAACTCACTACCCTGCCCGAGCGCTACGCCGACTACGGCAACTTGATACCGATCAAGAATCGACTGCTAGAACTGGCCGCGAGTCGCTTTGACGAGATCGTCGGCGAGGATATCCGGAGCGACTTCAAAGGTTTCCTGGAACGGAACGACGATGACTGGCTGCACGACTACGCCGTGTTTCGCATTCTGAAGAGCAAGCACGGCGAGCGGCCGTGGCCGGAATGGCAACCGGAGTTCGTGCATCGCGACGCCGCTGCCCTCGCCCAGCTGGAGGCGACCGAGGCCGACCGTATTCGCGCCATCAAGATCATCCAGTACCTGTTCTTCCGCCAGTGGTGGGCGCTGCGCGACTATGCACATGCGAACGACGTCATTCTGTTTGGCGACATGCCCATCTATATCGCGCTCGATAGCGCAGACGCATGGGCCAACCGCGACATCCTGCGTATTGATGAAGAAGGCAGACCAGACCATGTGGCCGGTGTACCGCCCGACTACTTCAGTGAAGACGGCCAGCTGTGGGGCAATCCGCTCTACGACTGGGACCAGCACGCGGCCGATGGCTACCAATGGTGGGTCGATCGCCTGCGTGCTTCAGCAGAACTCGCCGATCTCGTGCGCATCGATCACTTCCGCGGCTTCGAATCCTACTGGTCGGTACCGGCCACGTCGGATACCGCCCGCCAGGGTGCCTGGGAGCCCGGTCCCGGTGATGCAATCTTCGATGCCATGAAAGAGGCACTCGGATCGCTGCCGATTGTTGCCGAGGACCTCGGAGTCATCACTCCCGAGGTGGAAGGTCTGCGCGATCGCCACGGTATTCCGGGGATGATCGTGCTGCAGTTCGACATCGCTGACCACGAGTTCAAGCTTCATGATGTGGACGAAAACAGCGTTTGTTACACGGGCACGCACGACAATGACACGACGCTGGGCTGGTTTCGCGGCAGTCCGGACGATATTCGCTCGGATGAAGAGATCAAGGAGACGCAACGCGCGGCTCTGGCCAGGACGGGGGGCAGCGCCGAGACTATTCACACCGACCTCGTCAAATTGGCGTTCTCCAGCAATTCGCGCATCGCGATTGCCCCATTACAGGACTACCTTGGCCTGGGCTCCGAAGCCCGCATAAATACGCCCGGAACCCCGGGCGGCAACTGGCGATGGCGTGTACTTGACTTCCAGTTGTCACGGGAAGTCTGCGACAATACAGCCTTGATGGTAACTACCTCAGGACGCGGATTGTCGACCCATGATTCAACCAACCAGTGAATACTCTCGTCACGTAAGCTTACTCACCCGCGACACGCTGGCTCTTGTTCTCGCCGGCGGTCGGGGCTCGCGTCTGTACGAGCTGACGAACTGGCGGGCAAAGCCCGCCTTGTATTTTGGGGGCAAGTACCGGATCGTCGATTTCCCGCTCTCGAATTGCATCAACTCCGGTGTCCGCCGCATGGGCGTGTTGACGCAATACAAGGCGCATTCGCTGATACGCCACCTGGTACATGGCTGGTCGTGGTTCCAGGCCGGCGCGCGCGAATTCGTGGAAATCCTGCCGGCCTCCCAGCGCGTTGGCGGCGAGTGGTACCGCGGCACCGCCGACGCTGTATACCAGAACCTGGACATAATCCGCACGCACGACCCGCGCTTCGTCCTGATTCTCTCCGGCGATCACGTCTACAAGATGGACTACGGCCCGTTCCTCGCCATGCACGCGGAAACGGAAGCAGACATGACCGTCAGTTGCGTCGAAGTGCCCTGTGAGGAGGCGGCCGGCCAGCTCGGCGTTATGACAGTCGATAAATCCGGACGCGTGCTCGCCTTCGATGAGAAACCCGAGAAACCCAATTCGATTCCGGGCAAACCAGGCATTTGCCTTGCATCCATGGGCAATTACATCTTCAACACCGAGTTTCTCTACGAACAGGTGATCAAGGACGCCGACACCACCGATACCCAGCACGATTTCGGCAAGAACATCATTCCGTCGATCGTTGAGGACTACCGCGTATACGTTTATCCGTTCCGCGATCCGGAGACGAAGAAGCAGGCCTACTGGCGCGACGTCGGAACCCTGGACGCGTTCTGGGGGGCAAACATGGAACTTGTTTCCGTCACGCCGCAGCTGAATCTGTACGACAGGGAATGGCCGATATTTACTCACCAGACGCAGGCACCGCCCGCCAAGTTCGTCTTTGACGAACACGATCGGCGCGGCGCGGCTATCCAGTCAATGGTCTCCGGCGGCTGCGTGGTCTCCGGCGGCGAAGTCAGAGGATCGCTGCTGTTCTCGCGGGTCGCCGTCGATTCGTTCAGCCAGATCAAGGACTCGGTCCTGCTGCCGGACGTCCGGGTCGGGCAAAACTGTCGCATCAATCGCTGCATTATTGACGCCGGTACCACGCTCGACGACGGCATTATTATCGGTGAGAATCATGATGACGACCGCGAACGCGGCTTCCGCGTTACTGAGTCCGGCCTGACGCTGGTCACGCCCGACATGCTTGGGCAAGAACTCCATCACACGAGATAGGTTCAGGGCATCGTCACACCGCAAGTCATATTCCTCGCATCAGAGAACGGTGCCCTGCCCGGTGGCAAAGTCGGCGGCGTTGGCGACGTTGTGCGCGACTTGCCGAAAGCGCTGGCGGAGGCTGGCTGGCGCGTGCGCGTTGCGACACCTTCTTACGGAACTCTGCACCGCTTAGGCGGTGCCCGGCCGATTACCACGCTTCCCGTGGCATTTCGCGGCGAGCAGCTCAATTTCGAGGTCTGGAGCGTACCGGCTGGAGGCCCTGTCGATAATATCGTCCTGCACCACGCGCTGTTCGAGGAGCAAGGTCCCGGGCGCATCTACTTTGGCGGTGACGTCGATCGACCCTTCGCTACCGACGCAACCAAGTTCGCACTCTTTTGTGTCGCTGCCGCAAGCTGGGTGCGCTCGCTGGAGGAAGAACCGGACGTCGTGCATCTGCACGACTGGCATGCGGCCCTGTATTTGCCGGTGACCAACTACCTCGATGAGTTCGCATCGCTGCGGGATATTCGCACGGTATTTACAATTCACAACCTTGCATACCAGGGCACACGACCGCTAGACGGTGACGCATCCTCGCTGGCAGCGTGGTTCCCGGAAATGGAGCCCGACGTAGACGCGATAAGCGATCCCGAACATTCGCACTGTATCAACCCGATGGCGGCAGCCATTCGTCTCGCCGACATGGTTAGCACCGTGTCTCCCACCTACGCGCAGGAAATCTGCCGGCCGAGCGATCCGTCGACCGGCTTCATCGGTGGCGAGGGCCTCGAGAGTCTGTTGCAGATGGCACGGGACGACGGCCGGCTGGATGGGGTTCTCAACGGTTGCATCTACTCAGATCTCAGCGGTCGCCGGCCCGGGTGGCAGCGCATTATCGCAATGCTTGAGGGCCAGCTGCGTGACTGGCAGATCGGCTCGCCTGGGAGCGAAGCCCATGAGCTGGCTCTCGAACGCATCGCCAAACTGCCAAAACGGCGGCCCCGTCATGTCATTACCAGTATCGGTCGCCTTGTGGCGCAAAAAGCCACATTGCTGCTGCTCGGCGATGATTCCCGCAGCTCACCCATCGAGAGGATCGCCGCCGAGTGCGGAAAAGATGCCGTGATCATCATTCTCGGCAGCGGTGAAGCGGCCTTTGAGGAACGTATGCTGGAAGTCGCGCGCAGGGTGCCCAACCTGGTGTTCCTGTGCGGCTACTCCGAGGTGCTGGCCGATCCCCTGTATCACGCCGGCGACCTGTTCCTGATGCCGTCGAGCTTCGAGCCCTGCGGAATCAGCCAGATGCTGGCAATGCGGCGCGGTCAGCCAGTTGTCGCGCATCGCGTGGGTGGCCTGGGTGATACGATCAGGAACGACGTCACGGGCTTCCTGTTCGACGGCGAGACGCCGGATGAGCAAGCCGATGCATTTGTCGAAACAACTCTACGAGCACTGTCGGTGCGTACCGAAGACCCTCTGCGCTGGCAGGAACTCCAGAAAGCCGCCGCCGCAGAGCGGTTTGACTGGGCCGCCTCCGCGCAGCAGACGACCAAGATCTTGTATGAAGACTGAACTGAACGCGCTGGTGGAAGGCCGGCACAACAATCCATTCGCCCTGCTCGGACTGCACACGTCCGGTGGCGGCCGTGTTGTGCGCACCTATCAGCCCGGCGCGAAGAGCGTGGACCTGGTCGAGCGCAATGGCGACAAGATCGCCACGATGCGTCGCGTTCACAAGGGCGGCGTCTACGAGGCGGCGATGCCGCCGCGCAAGCGCAGCTACGCGTTGCGAATTACCTGGGAATCCGGCGAGGTGCAGTTGACCGAGGACCCGTATCGTTTCCCGTCCACACTCGGCGAGATGGACCTGTACCTGCTCGGCGAAGGCTCGGACAGGAATGTTTACCGCAAGCTCGGCGCACATATCCGCAGCGTCAACGGCGTTTCCGGTACACGCTTCGCGGTGTGGGCACCGAATGCATCACGCGTGAGCGTAGTCGGTGATTTCAACGCCTGGGACGGCCGCCGGCATGTCATGCGCCTGCACCCGGGCAACGGCATCTGGGAGATCTTCCTGCCCGGCGTTGGCAATGGCGCACTGTACAAGTACGAGATCACCGACGCGGACGGCAAACTGTTGCCGCTCAAAGCCGATCCCTACGGCACCTTGCACGAACCGCCGCCCGGCAATTCGTCGATCGTGTTTGAAAGCCAGTATGCCTGGCGTGACAGCACCTGGATTGCAGATCGACAGGGCGCACCGTCACTCGACCAGCCGACGAGCATCTACGAGGTTCACCTCGGCTCCTGGCGGCGCAAGGACGACGGGACTTATCTCTCGTATCGAGATTTCGCCGATGAACTGGTGCCCTATGTCGTCGACATGGGATTCACACACATCGAGCTGCTGCCCGTTACAGAGCACCCGTTCGATGGCTCCTGGGGCTATCAGCCGATCGGCATGTTTGCGCCGACGCAGCGTTTCGGGACGCCGGACGAATTTCGTTACCTGGTGGATGCCTGCCACGAGCAGGGTATCGGCGTCATCATGGACTGGGTGCCGGCGCACTTCCCCAACGACGAGCACGGACTGCGGCGCTTCGATGGTACCGCCCTGTACGAGCATGCAGACCCGCGCAAGGGCGAGCATGCGGACTGGGGCACGCTCGTTTTCAATTACGGCAGGCGCGAGGTCATCAACTACCTGGTGGGTAACGCGCTGTACTGGATCGATGAATTTCACATCGACGCACTGCGCGTCGATGCGGTTGCGTCGATGTTGTACCTCGATTACTCGCGCGAAGAAGGCGAATGGCTGCCCAATGAACACGGCGGCAACGAAAACCTCGAAGCCGTCGATTTCCTGAGACGACTGAACATCGAATTACACGCGCACGGCGCGACGTCGTACGCGGAGGAATCGACAGCCTGGCCGGCCGTATCGCGGCCGGTCGATGCCGGCGGCCTCGGCTTTACGTACAAGTGGAACATGGGATGGATGAACGACTCCCTGCTGTACATGTCCGAAGACCCGGTGCATCGCAAGTACCATCACGACAAAATGACCTTCGGCCTCGTCTACGCGTTCAACGAGAATTTCGTCCTGCCCCTGTCCCACGATGAGGTCGTGCACGGCAAGCGCTCCATACTGGGCCGCATGCCGGGCGATCGCTGGCAGCAATTCGCCAACCTGCGAGCCTACTACGGAACGATGTTCGCGCACCCGGGAAAGAAACTGCTGTTCATGGGCAACGAGATTGCGCAGGAACGCGAGTGGAACCACGACCAGTCACTCGATTGGCATCTGCTCAACGAGCAAGCGCACGAGGGCGTGCAGCACCTGTTGCGCGACCTGAACAGACTTTATGCGGCGACCCCTGCCCTGCACGAAATCGACTTCAGCGAAGCGGGCTTCGAGTGGATAGACTATAACGACAGCGACAGCAGCGTCCTGAGTTGGCTGCGGCGCGATAGCGAGGGAAGGTTCGTGATCTGCGTTGCGAACCTCACGCCGCTGGTGCGCGAATCCTATCGGCTTGGCGTCCCTGCGGAGGGCACGTACCGTACCCTGCTGAGTACTGACGCGGAGCAATACGGCGGCAGCGGTGTTGACGCAGGTACCTGTGTTACGAACAACAACGGCCAGCACGGCCGACCTTATTCAATCGAGCTGACATTGCCACCTCTGGCCACCCTGTTTTTGGAGAAGACCTGAATGTCCGTCAAACCCAGTAATCAAAGCGGCGATCGCGAGCTGTTGCAGACGTCGGCATTGCCGATGACGTCCGACGCCATTCTCAGCGACTTCACGCATTACTTCGGACGCATGCTCGGGCGGCGTACGATCCAGGTCGATTCCCCGTTTCTCTATCAGGCCGTTGTCTATGCGGCGCGCGATCGACTCATGGAGCGCTGGAACAGGACGCGCAATACGGTCGAGGCCAGTGACAGCCGGCGAGTGGCCTACCTGTCACTCGAGTTCCTGATGGGCCGACTGCTGCGGAACGCATTGCTCAACTTAGGGATCGAAGAGGAGACGACCGCCGCGCTCGATCGCATCGGCCTCGATCTCGAAGACGTTTGCGAACGCGAGAGAGACACCGGGCTCGGCAACGGCGGCCTCGGCCGGCTCGCCGCCTGCTTTCTCGACAGCTGCGCGACGCTGGCCCTGCCCGTCATTGGCTACGGTATTCGCTACCAGTACGGTATGTTCCACCAGCGCATCGAGAACGGCTACCAGGTCGAGGAAGCCGATTCCTGGCTACGAGAGGGTTTCCCCTGGGAGATCGAACGCATCGAGTACGCGCAGACGATTCGCTTCGGCGGCCGCACCGATGTGCAGATGGACACTAACGGCAGGTCCCGGCACGTCTGGGTGGACACGCACGACGTTCTGGCCATTCCCTACGATATCCCGGTGCCAGGCTACAAGAATGACATCGTCAACACGCTGCGCCTTTGGTCTGCGGCGGCCCGCGACGAGTTCGACCTGGAAGAGTTCAATGCGGGCAGCTACGCCGATTCAGTTGCGTCGAAAAACGCTGCTGAGAACATCACGATGGTGTTGTACCCGAACGCGACCACGGAGAACGGGCA